>JABUFC010000015.1 GCA_013314715.1 Bacteroidales bacterium
GCTTGTAAATTGGTAGCAAGATTATTCGCTGTAATTAAAAGACAAACGCCATACGTTTCAATTTTTTTACAAAATTTTTATCAAAAAAATTTGGTTATGTCTTAGAATACGAATGAAGGGTTGGCATTGTGTTTTGGTCCCGAGAAATCGGGAGAAGCAATCTTTCCGATGCACGTTTCCATTGTGTTGTCTGTGTGGTGGAGATTGCTTCTTTTTTATCATTTAGATTGTTCTAATGTAATAGATAAAAAGCAATACAAATAATTAAAATAAGTTTGAAATTTTTATCAAAATAAACAAGTACGTTTTTTAGTTTTGCAAAGGGCTCTTTTTACAAAAATATTAAGCCGTATAAAAGTAACTAAATTAGACATGTGCCATTTATATTTTGCCATAATCTTAAGATAGGTTAATAAAAGAATGGCAATTAAGGCTGTCCATATTTGTATTTGGACGGCGTTTTTGCTGGTACCCACAAATGATTTAATTTTTAAGTTCTGTTTTATAAGCCCCAAAAAAACGTTTCTATTTCCCAGTGTTGTATGTAAACTTTGGCAACTGTTGATGCTGTCCAAGAAAAATTATTAGTCAAAAAAATGAGTTTATTTCTGTTTTTTTCGTCCCAATAAGCTACCCATTCACAATAAAATGTTTCAAATAGCTTATAGGTGCGATGTTCGTTAACGTAAGCTATCGTCGATTTGGACGAAGCTTGACTACAACCTAAATGAACTATATTGCCCGTTATACTCCTTAAACCATTCGATATATCATGCACAGAACCCGCCTGACCAAAATGACAAAAAAGCAAACTTACCAGATGTGTCCAACTATTTATCTTTTTGCTGTATTTATCAGCTTCGTATTGTTTTACAATTTTTTCAAAAATATTTCTCGGAAGTATATTTATTATTTGAAAAAATATATTTATCTTTACCATAGGAGTGGGTTTTATTGGCAACATAAAATTACTTCATTTTTGAAGTCTTACCAACTTCTACTTTTTTAATTTTTAAAAATTATTTTTGGACGGACGTGCTATAAAAAGGGGCTCATTGAGAGTCCCTTTTTTTATTTAATAAATTGACTTAATTTATTGGCTTGTGCTTTAAAATCATCGATTATTTCTTGAACAACATCTTTTGCTGGTAAAATGTTATTTATCAGCGAAATATTTTGCCCAACTTCGAGCATTCCGTTATCGACATCACCATCGAAGATACCGAGTTTCGCTTTATTTTCGCCTTCGCCAAGCATTTGTTTAAGTTGTTCGGGGGTTGCTCCATTTGTTTCGGCTTGTTCAATTTTTTTATAGAGCTCATTTTTGTATAAACGTGTGGGAACAGTTTTTTTTAGTATAAGCATGGTGTCGCCTTCTTTTGCTTGTATAATAATATTTTTAAAATTTTCATGCGCCGATGATTCAAACGTAGCGATAAATCGTGTACCTATTTGTACGCCTTCTGCACCAAGAGCAAAAGAAGCTAACATCTGACTCCCATTAGCAATACCGCCTGCAGCTATAACAGGAACATTAACTGCTTTTATTACCGATGGTATTAATACCATTGTGGTTGTTTCTTCGCGTCCATTATGTCCACCAGCTTCAAATCCTTCGGCAATAATAGCATCTATTCCAGCTTTTTCTGCTTTTTCAGCAAATGTAGTACTTGATACGACATGAATAACTTTTATACCTGCATGTTTAAGTTTTTCGGTATAAGTTTTTGGATTACCAGCCGATGTAATTACAACTGGAACTTTTTGTTGAATGCAAATATCAATAAATTCGTTACTAAATTTATAGAGTAGGGGAATATTGACTCCAAATGGATGTTTTGTGGCTTTTTTGCATCTTTCAATATGTTCAAGCAAAAGAGCAGGGCTCATAGACCCTGCTCCTATAACTCCTAAACCTCCGGCATTACTAACGGCAGATGCTAATTTCCATCCGCTTACCCAAACCATTCCTCCTTGAATAATAGGATATTGAATACCTAATAATGAGGTAATTCTATTATTTTCGAACATTACAATTTTTTATATACGATAGAAGTTAACGTTTTATCGTCACCACCCATATTTACGGTAAGTCCGTAAGGTCTGTCGGCGGGAATATTGATTTGAGCATCGCCGGCTTTTCCTGTTAACTGCTCCCAAATAGTAACAGCTTGATGTACGCCGGTAGCTCCAACCGGATGCCCCCAACCTATTAAACCACCTGTTGTATTAAAGGGGATGCGTCCATTACGCGATGTATTACCCTCTAAAATAAAATCGGCACCTTTACCATATGGAGCCAGTCCCATTGCTTCAACTGCCATTATACCAGCAATTGAGAAACAATCGTGGCATTCTACAGTGGCTATTTGTTGTATGTTGATATTGGCCATTTTTAAGGCTTTTTCAACTGCTACTTTAGTGGTGCTTAATTGCGATGGTTCTATAGGTGGTTGGGTAATATTTTCAATAGCTTGACCAATTCCAATAATTTCGACAGCTTCTTGATAAGACTTGTTGAGCTTTTTTAATCCTTCTTCTGATACAACCAATAGTGCAGATGCGCCATCAGAAACTTTTGAGCAATCGTATACCGTTAAATTATCTAAGAATACTTTTGGATTTGGCTCTACCATTGCAACAGCTTCAGGGTCGGGCATAGAGTTGTGGTATTCTTGGGCAGTGGGGCATAAACGTGCATTTTCAATAGCATTTTTATACCAACGTGCCATAGCTTTACGTGTATGTTCACGTCCAAATTTTTCAAAATATTTTCCTGCTCTAAAACTAAATTGACCTGGGAAATAATGGGCATGACCATTTTTTCGATCTTTATGCCAGCCTGCGCCTGCAAGAATATCGGCACCATAAACTGCTTTTACAGTATTTTGTACTTCTACACCAACCACAAGAACAATGTCGGCGGTTTCGGCTAAAATTGAACGTATAGCTGTACCAAGAGCTAATCCGCCTGAGCCACATGCACCTTCTACTCTAACAACTGGTATATAGCGAAGTTTTTCGTCGATAAGTGGAATGAAAGCGGCTAAATTGGCTTGTTTGTTATAACGTGCAGCCATAAAATTGCTTATTACGGCTTCGTCTATTAAAGTTGCATCGCTAATTTGATTGATAACTCCTTTACCTGCTTCTGAAATATACTCTTCTAAGCCTGGACGATCTTTTTTAGGGTTAAATTCTTTTCGACCGGTTCCTAATGAAATAGTATTATATCCTGCAGTAATAAATACACGTTTTCTTAATGCTTTCATATATCATTAATTTAATTAGTTAAAATAATTATTAATTGGTCCATAAGCATGGAAAAAGCCTGTCATGAGAACTTTATTAACATCATCATCGCATTTGGCTACACCCGAGGCTACTAAGTGTTTACCTATTTCTTTCGATTTACTGCCATATATCTTTGCTAAATTTGCACCAAGTGATTGAAGTTGATGCAATTCTTGAAACATTTGAGCTAATTGTTCATCTTTATTTTTGGCTGCAACTACAGTTTTCCATGCTACTGTATGACTAGGTTTTTCACCTAATTTTTGATCGCATTCGTTTTGTATTTGTTCAACAGGAATATATTGTTTTGAATGTATGTCGAAAATAGCTGTAATTTTGCCTTTCTCGTATTTTAAAAATCCATCTTTTTGTGAACCATCTGAATATTGACCGCCTTTTACACCTATTGATAACATTTGCTCGAGAAGGGGGCATGTTATATTTTCGTTTGCGAGATGCTTGTTCATAACACTCATAATAAATGAGCATACATCAATACCTACGTAATCAATAAGTTGAAAAATACCCATAGGTCTAACTAGCAATTCTTGGCTAACTTTGTTAATCATATATACAGCTTGTACAAAACCATATTCTTTTTCAAGTTTATGTACTTCATTTGCAGCGTGAATTATATCGCGCATAAAATGACCGTTACCAATAAAGCCAACAACATCGTTCGATTCAACAATTATCTTCTTTAATTTAGAAGCTAATTGCAATGAAAATTCGCGTATTTCGGGAAGTGTATTTTTAGCTTCGATAAGTTCCACTAATTTTTGAACAGCAGGAGGATTATAAAAATGATAACCAATGATTCTACCGTTTAATTGTGCTTGTTCATTCAAATATTGTATTGGTATAGACGAGGTGTTAGTAAAGAACCAAGGATTGTTTGGATTATTTTCGTTTATCTTTTTAAAGATAGTAACTTTAAGTTCGGGGTCTTCTTTTATGGCTTCGAATATACAGTTTGCATTGTAAGCAGATTCTATTAGCGTTGAAGGGCGAATAACTGAAATTACGTGATTGATATATTCTTCTATCATTTCGCCATTTTCAACTAAATCCATTCTATTTTTATAAATTTCTCTAATCCAATTAATTTTTTTTTCAGCAATTTTTACAACCTGTGTGCGGACATACTTTAATAGACCTGTTAAGGCTTCTTCGGATACATCAATGGCATAAATGACAAAAGTTTTACCACTGTTTTCGGGTAGTAGGCTTAAATCTGCCACTTCTACTGCATTGAGTAAAAGAATTCCGCTTCCCATTTTTCCAGCTGCACCAAGTACAGCTACTTTTTGCATTCTTTCGTTATAATTCATATTATAAAATATTTGTTTGTTATTACCAATTAGGTTTACGTTTTTCTAAAAATGCTTTCATTCCTTCGGTACCTTCATTTTCAAAAAGTGAAGAGAACGCTTTAAGTTCTATTTCACATCCTTCAGCAAAGTTGGTATTAAATCCTTTTCGCGTTGCCCATTTTACTTGTTTAATAGCGTTAGGTCCTTTTGATAAGATTTTGTTGGCTATTGCTTTTGATTCTTCTAATAAATTCGAAGGTTCTACTAATTTTTGTACTAAACCTATTCTATATGCTTCTTGTGCGCTAATATTATCTGCTGTAAGCAGCAAATATAAGGCATTTCCTAGTCCTACTAAACGAGGCAACCTTTGTGTACCAGCATATCCTGGTGTTAAACCTAAATTAACTTCGGGTTGTCCAAATTTGGCTTCGGTTGATGCAATTCTGAAATCGCAAGCCATTGCCAATTCGCATCCGCCACCTAATGCATAACCGTTGACAGCAGCAATGAAAATAATAGGCATGTTTTCTAAACGTGTAAAAGTATCTTGTCCCTTTTTACCAAATTGGTAGCCTTCTTGTTGATTTTTGTTTGACATTTCGGCAATATCTGCACCGGCCACAAATGCTTTGCCTTCACCTGTTAAAATAATGACACGTAGGTTATTATCTTTTTCAACAGAATCTAAAAAATGATTAAATTCATCGAAAAAAATGCTATTTAAAGCATTTAAAGCTTGTGGTCGTGACATAGTCACAATACCTAACTTACCTTCAAATTCTACTTTTATTGTATGATAGTTCATATTTCTTGATTTTACACAAACTTACAGTCTTTTTTTGGGATTAGCAATAAGTATAAATATTTTTTTGATAATTTAGTTCTTAAAATTCAGAAGTAAAATAAAATTCGATATCGGGGAAATTTTCTTGTGCCATTTGCAGCGAAAAGGCCGAATCGGCTAAAAAAACATCTCTACCATATTTATCTTCGGCTAAAAAAGCAGTTTTTCGTTTTTTAAATTCTTCGATTTGTTTTTTATTTGAACTTTTAAACCAGCATGCTTTATAAAGTGGTAAATTTTCATACCTACAGCTTGCATTGTATTCGTGTTCTAATCGAAATTGAATTACATCAAATTGCAATGCACCCACGGTGCCTATTATTTTACGACCATTGAGTTTATGAGTAAATAATTGGGCAACACCTTCGTCGGTTAATTGTTCTAGCCCTTTGGCTAATTGTTTGTATTTAAGAGGGTCTGTATTTTCTACATATCTAAATAATTCAGGTGAAAAGCTAGGAATTCCAATAAAATTGAGTTTTTCACCTTCGGTTAAGGAATCACCAATTTTAAAATTACCAGTGTCGTAAACACCTACAATATCGCCCGGATATGCTTCGTCAATAACAGATTGTTTGGCTGCCATAAATGAAGTGGGATTGCTGAATTTATAGGTTTTATTTGATGAAACATGCAAGTAATTAGTATTGCGCTTAAAAATTCCACTGCATACTTTTATGAAAGCAATTCGAGCTCTAAATTGAGGGTGAAGGTTGGCATGAATTTTAAAAACAAATCCGCTAAATTTGGGCTCATATGGAGAAACTTCACGTTCTTGTGCTTGTGAATTTTTGGGCGAAGGAGCTATTTCGAGGAAATTTTCGAGTAATTCTTTAACGCCAAAATTGTTGAGAGCACTACCAAAAAATACTGGTGCAATATTTCCTTTTAAATATTCTTCACGTGAAAATGTAGGAAAAACATTACGAATAATTTCGACATCTTCGCGAAGTTTTTGGGCATTTTCTTCTCCTAGTTCTTTATCGAGTAAATTACTTTGCATGCTTGAAATTATTATAGGTTCTTGCGCAACTTGTTTGTCTTCGCCTTGAAAAAGATACAGTTTATCGGTAAGTAATTGGTAAACCCCTTTAAAATTTTTTCCCATGTTGATAGGCCAAGTGATGGGAATACATTGTATTTTGAGTTTGTGTTCAATTTCATCGATAACGCTAAATGGGTCTTGTCCTTCGCGGTCGAGCTTGTTGATAAAGAATATAGTTGGTGTTTTTCGCAATCTACAAACATTGCTTAATTTTTCGGTTTGAGTTTCTACACCTTTGGCTATATCAACAACAATAATAACGCTATCTACAGCTGATAAAGTACGATATGTGTCTTCAGCAAAATCTTGGTGTCCGGGTGTGTCGAGAATATTTACTTTATAATTATTGTATTCAAAACCCATTACAGAGGTTGAAACAGATATACCGCGTTGTTTTTCTATTTCCATAAAATCGGAAACAGTGGTTTTCTTAATTTTATTCGATTTTACAGCTCCAGCAACATGAATAGCACCACCAAATAATAATAATTTTTCGGTTAAAGTGGTTTTACCTGCATCGGGATGACTTACAATGGCAAATGTTCTTCTACGGTTAATTTCTTCCTGTAAATTCATATTTTTTTATTTAAAAGTAAATATAAGGTTAATGAAAAAATTCCATAATGTAGCTGCGCCTATGGCAAAGAGTTTTGAAAAATAAAATTTCCAATTGAGTTTTGATACCAAGAAATATAAAACAAGTGTGTTGATAAGAAGCCCAATAATTGCTACTAACAAAAATTTAGCATATTCTCCTAATATTTGTGGATTATGACTAGTGAAAGTCCATATACGATTTAGTATATAATTTGAGCTTGACGCAACTATAAAACCAATAGCATTGGCGATGTATTGATTTACTTTTAGTATATTTCGGAATAAATATGTTAACGAAAAGTCTATTATTAAACCCGAGAATCCTACAATGCTAAACTTAAAAAATTTTATTATTAATTCGAAGTAATAGTCCATAGCTATTTGCTTTTAGGAATTAAGCGATTATTTATTATAGCATAATCGTATATTTGAATAATTGCCTTTAGCATATCTTCCATTTTTTTTTGAGTTTGGGTAGAATCTTTGTATAAAAGATTATTTTTTAACAATGAATCATTCGAAAATCGATAAAAACCATTCGTTTTATTCCCATTAAAAAGTAGTAAATAGTCAGAATTTATTAATTGATATTCGCCATTTATGTAATTAACAGCAAAATGAGGTGCAGTGGTATCCCAAATACATTTTCCAAACGAAAAAATGGTATCCTTTATTCCTAATAAGTATAAAGTTGATGGAAATAAATCGGCATGTTGTGCGGTGGTATTTATAGACCCTTTAAAATTGGGATGTGATGGAATAAAGAAAGCAATAGGAACAGAATAAGAACCAACTTTATTAAAATAAAAATCACTATGCGATCCAAATACATGGTCGGCAGTAATAATAAATATAGTGTGTTGATACCATTGTGTTTTAGATGCAGCATTAAAAAATTTTTTTAATGAAAGGTCGGCATAGGCTATACTTTGTAATATTTCGTGTTCACCTTTAGGGAGTGTATTTATATATTTATCGGGCACTTTATATGGATGATGGGATGATAAGGTATATATAACACTAAAAAAAGGAGTTGGTTGATGGTCGAATTGTGTTTTTACATATTGTAAATAAGGTTCATCCCATATGCCCCAGTTGCCGTCATAATCATTAGGGTTAGGATATTGCCAACGCCCAAAATAATTTTTTATACCAGACATTGACGAAAATACATCGAAACCCATTGTACCATTGGTGCCTCCGTGATAAAACGAGGTGTAATAGCCATTTTTGTTAAGAACGAGAGGCAACGATTTAATTTGATTGGATGAAAATGGGCTTAAAATATAAGGTACATCCATGAGTGATGGTAAACTCGTTAATATTGAAGGTAATGACTCTAAACTTTTACGACCATTGGCATATGAATTGGATATTACCATAGACTGATGCAATAAACTATCTAAAAATGGAGTAAAACCTTTATTTTTAGGACTAAAATATCCAATATGTTCTTTAGAAAAGCTTTCTAATATGATTAAAACAACATTATAATTCTTAAAAGCATTATTATTTGTAGGAATTATATATATTGGTTGAAAATATTTTTCAGGTACATCGAAGTATTTATGTATGTTTGGTATTGTTTTCCCATAGGTTTTAATAATAGAGAAGGGAGTATTTAGAACCAATGGAACATCATTTGTATTCGCATATAACGAAGCTGATATTATACTTACGGGTCTTAAACGTGTACCTCTTAATATAGTAAAAATACTTCCAAAAACAAAAATCCAAATAATACATAAAAGAAAAATGTTGGGTAAGGTTAAATGAGGTTTTATAGATATTGATGGGTATTTAATAAAACGATGTGTTTGATAAAGAATAAAAATAATTAGAATAAAAAACAGTACAATATACCAAAAATCAATTATAAATTGAGGTAATAAAATCCAAACATCATTGCCAGTGCCAATAAGATTAAAAAGATCGGCAGTAGAGCGTTTTAAAGTGAATTCGAAATATCGAATATCAATGAGATTAAATAAAAGCAATATGCTATTAATGAT
This sequence comes from Bacteroidales bacterium, assembly GCA_013314715.1. Lineage (NCBI taxonomy): Bacteria > Pseudomonadati > Bacteroidota > Bacteroidia > Bacteroidales > Bacteroidales bacterium. The sequence continues at coordinate 9,109 of JABUFC010000015.1, forward strand.
AATGTAATAAAATTTAAAAAAGTTGTTTAGATTTTTTTTGATAGGAATAAGTGCCCAAATTATTTCGGGTAAATTGAATAATAGAATAACCCAGGCATCAAATCTAGTGCCCCAAATAAAAGCCCGAAATAAGTCATAAAATGGGTCATTACTAAAATAACTATGATTGTATAAAAAGAATAAAAAGCGTGTAATTTGGTATAAAATAAATAACACCAAAATCCGTAACAAAGTGATTTTCAGTTTTTGATAAACTATATGCATATAAAAAAAGCTACCTGCAAAGGTAGCTTTTTTTATTATTAATAATAAGCATTAAAAACGTTCATAATGGTCTATGACAATATCGTTTTTAATAACTTCCCATGTTGAATCGTTCCAAGTTACAGTTCCATAAGGGCTATATCTATATTTATACAAATAGTATTTAACTTCAAAACTTGGATCTATGCTATCGAGTATTTTGCTGTCGCTTATAAATTGGGTAGAGTTTGCATTCGTTATACCATATAAATAACGTACATTGTTTTCAAAAAATGGTGTTTTTTGGTCGGGTATGGTTATATGATAATAATTATCAGAATTATCCCATGCAATCATACCATATATTCTAAATCCTTGTTTTGCTCCCATTTTAGGGAACCACAATTTTAAATTAGTGGTATTGTCTACCGATAAATCAATGGAGTTAACAATAGTATCATTAACAATACTTTCGTTTGAAGCATTCACTCTAAGTTCATAACGTGTTGCATATTGTTCGGCATCGTTTTTTACAATCACTGTACGTGTTGCAGTTCCAGTATTACCAGCAGCATCTTTGCATGTGTATATAACATGGTATGTTCCTGCTCTTTTGGTAGTACCATCGCCATTAGCAGGTCCGTTTATTTGAACGTCGTGTGTCATGGTAAGTTTATTAGTAATATCTTTGTCTTTATTATCATCAGCTGTTGCTCCAGGGTCTTTAAAATATTTTCCTAAGCTAACTGTCATAGGATTATCACCTTTAAGAAAAATAAGAGGAGCTTGTTTATCTTTTGGTTGACAAGCTATAAGGCTTATTAAAATTACAGCAAAGAGACCGATTCTTTTCATACAATGAATATTTTTTCTAATTTGAGCAAAGATAGAAAAAAAAAGCGATACTTGTATTTGTTTAAAAACATTTTTTTTTGTGTAAAAAATCATTCTAAATCTTGAATTCTTAAAGCTATATTTGCAAAAACATTTTGTTAGTATGGAAATAACTCATATAGAACACATTGGAATTGCAGTTCAAAATCTGGATGAAGCTATTCAGTTTTATGAAAACAAATTAGGTTTAAAATGCTATTCAATCGAAGAAGTTAAAGATCAAAAGGTTCGAACAGCCTTTTTTATGATTGGTCAAACCAAGATTGAATTATTAGAGTCAACCGATCCCGAAGGTCCAATTGGTAAGTTTATTGAAAAAAAGGGGGAGGGAATTCATCATTTAGCTTTTGCAGTTAAAAACATTGAACAGCAACTCGATAATTTAGCGTCTAATGATGTTAAATTAATTGATAGTAAACCTCGTAAAGGAGCTGAAGGATTAGACATTGCTTTTTTACACCCCAAATCTACGTTTGGAGTATTAATGGAAATCTGTGAAAACAAACAAAACAAATAAAACATGGCAAGCATTCAAGATAAAATTAAAGAATTGCTCGAGCTAAGAGACAAAGCTCGAAAAGGTGGTGGCGAGAAACGTATAGAATCGCAACACAAAAAAGGTAAGTTAACAGCACGCGAACGTATTGATATTCTTCTCGACGAAGGAAGTTTTGAAGAATTCGATATGTTTGTTTCGCATCGCTGTATCGACTTTGGTTTAGACAAAGAACAATATTTATCCGATGGTGTTGTAACGGGTTATGGTACTATCGATGGGCGTTTAGTTTATGTATTTTCTCAAGATTTTACAGTTTTTGGTGGTTCATTGTCCGAAATGTATGCGGCTAAGATCTGTAAAATCATGGATCAAGCAATGAAAGTAGGAGCACCGATTATCGGTATTAACGATAGTGGTGGTGCTCGTATTCAAGAAGGTGTAAAAAGTTTAGGTGGTTATGCCGAAATTTTTGAGCGTAATATTTTAGCTTCGGGCTTGGTACCACAAATTTCTGCCATATTTGGACCTTGTGCTGGTGGAGCAGTATACTCACCTGCATTGACAGACTTTATAATAATGTCCGAAAACACAAGTTATATGTTTGTTACCGGTCCTAAGGTTGTTAAAACCGTTACCGGCGAAGATGTAACAACAGAACAACTAGGTGGACCCAAAGTTCATGCATCTAAATCGGGCGTTGCTCATTTTATTAGTAAAACAGAAGAAGAAGGATTGTTGCTAATTCGTAAACTAATAAGTTATTTGCCTCAAAACAATTTAGAAGATCCACCTGTGGTGCCTTGCGATGATCCTATTAATAGAATAGAAGAAGCATTAAACGATATTATTCCCGATAATCCTAATAAACCCTATGATGTTAAAGATGTTATATATTTAGTCGTTGATCATGGCGAGTTGTTAGAAGTGCAGCGTGATTATGCACCTAATATTGTAGTTGGTTTTGCTCGTTTCAATGGTATTCCTGTTGGTATTGTTGCCAATCAGCCCAATTATTTAGCTGGAGTTCTAGATATTGCAGCAAGCCGTAAAGCAGCTCGTTTTGTAAGATTCTGCGATGCATTTAATATTCCAATAGTTACATTCGTAGATGTTCCAGGATTTTTACCGGGTACAGGTCAGGAATACGGTGGCATTATATTGCATGGTGCTAAATTGCTTTATGCATATGGCGAAGCCACTGTTCCAAAAATAACTATAATATTACGTAAAGCATATGGTGGTGCTTACGATGTTATGTCTTCTAAACATTTACGTGGTGATATTAATTATGCTTGGCCTACTGCCGAAATCGCTGTTATGGGTCCCAAAGGAGCAATAGAAATATTACACAGCAAAGAAATTGAAGAAATAAAAGACGAACATGCTCGTGCTATTTTTATTGCTGAAAAAGAAAAAGAATACCGTCATAAATTCGCAAATCCCTACAATGCTGCAAAATTTGGTTATATTGACGATGTTATTGAACCACGTAACACTCGTTTTAGAATAATTCGTGCATTACAGGCACTATCAACCAAAAAAGAAGTTAACCCACCCAAAAAACACTCTAACTTACCATTATAGTGGAGGATGTACCTATGATAATAATGCTTCAGAATAATATAGCCGAAAAAAGTCGCTTTTTTATGGAAAACGATCCACAAGGAATAATATTAACTATTATTGCTATGGGGGTTGTTTTTTTAGCATTAACGCTTATTTATATCTTCTTTCATAATTTTGGAAAACAATTCAATCGTTTTGCAGAACGTAAAAAGCTCATTAAAGAAGGTAAAATAGATGAAGCTGAAAAAATTGAAATAAGTCATTCTGGCGAGCTAAATGCAGCGATTGGATTAGCTTTATATTTATATCAAAATGAACTTCATGATATGGAAAGTTTTAAAGTTACCATTAATAAAGTAACTAAAAACTACTCTCCTTGGAGTTCAAAAATATATGGATTAAGAAGATTCCCTAAAACATATTGGAAATAAAAGTTATGAAAAATTTTAAGTTTAAAATAAACGGAAACGAATACGAAGTGGAAATTCACTCCGTAGAAGGAAATATTGCCGAAGTAGAAGTAAATGGCAGTATATATAAGGTAGAAATTGATAAAGAAATGCAAGTAACTAAAACGCCTAAATTAGTACGTCCAGTAAGTGTACCATCTACCGATACACCAAAAATTGAAGAACATAAAACAATACCGGCTCCAACTTCTAAAGAAGGCCAAAAAATACTATCCCCCTTACCAGGCGTTATTCTTGATGTTTTAGTTCATAAGGGCGATAAAGTGTCGATTGGTCAAAAAGTTGCTATACTCGAAGCAATGAAAATGGAAAATAATATCGAGAGTGATATTGAAGGAACCGTTATTGAAGTTAAAGTGAATAAAGGCGATTCCATTATGCAAGGTGATGTTATTGTTGTTATTGGATAAAGCTTACAATTATGACAACGAATACATATGAATTTTTATTGCAGCAGTTAGAAACCTTTTGGAGTTATACTGCATTTTATAATTTAACTTGGGGTCATATAATAATGATAGTTATTGGTTTGCTTTTTATTTATCTTGCCATAACTAAAGAATATGAACCTTTATTGCTTATACCAATTGGATTTGGAATAATTATAGGCAATATCCCTTTTGCTAATGCAGAACATATTCTAGCTACCGATCCACTAAATTTAAAAATTGGTACTTATCAAGAAGGAAGTGTAATGTATTATTTGCGATTTGGAGTTTTGCAAGGCATTTATCCGCCATTAATTTTCCTTGGTATTGGTGCTATGACAGATTTTTCTACACTTTTAAGTAACCCTCGATTAGTTTTAATCGGTGCGGCTGCTCAACTTGGTATTTTTGGTGCGTTTGCATTGGCATTATTATTAGGCTTTGCTCCAAACGAAGCTGGAGCTATTGGTATTATTGGTGGTGCTGATGGTCCAACTGCCATATTCTTATCGTCTAAATTAGCTCCAGAGTTTATGGGGGCTATTGCAATTTCTGCATATTCATATATGGCACTAGTTCCCGTAATTCAACCACCGATTATGCGTTTATTAACCACTAAAAAAGAACGCATAATTAAAATGAAACCTCCTCGTGCTGTTAGTAAAACAGAGAAAGTTCTTTTTCCTATTGTAGGATTACTGTTAACTACATTTATTGTTCCTAGTGGCTTACCATTATTAGGATTGTTATTTTTCGGAAATTTACTCAAAGAAAGTGGTGTTACCAAACGTTTAGCAAATACAGCTAGCGGTCCATTGATTGATATTGTAACTATATTAATAGGTATTACAGTAGGTGCATCTACTCAAGCAGATGTTTTTTTACGTAAAGAGTCTGTATTGATTTTTGCATTGGGTGCAGCTTCTTTTATTATTGCAACTGCTGGTGGTGTTTTGTTTGTGAAATTTATTAATTTATTTTTAAGCGAAGGAAATAAAATTAATCCTCTAATAGGTAATGCAGGTGTTTCTGCTGTTCCAGATAGTGCAAGAGTATCTGAAATTATTGGTTTAGAATACGATAAGAAAAACCATCTTTTAATGCATGCTATGGGACCTAATGTAGCTGGCGTTATTTGTAGTGCTGTTGCAGCAGGAGTATTATTAAGCTTTTTGTATTAGAAAAATATTTTATATCTTTGCAGTCATTAAAAATGATGGTTCCGTAGCTCAGCTGGATAGAGCAACAGCCTTCTAAGCTGTGGGTCGCGCGTTCGAATCGCGCCGGAATCACTTTTAAAAGCCCTTTTTAAAAGGGGCTTTTTTTTATATTTTTATTGCCAAATAACGTGTTAGAAAAAAAACATACTTGTGTGTTGGTAATTGCTACTGTTTTATCTGGTTTTTAAGCTATCTACATTTGTTTGATGCCCATTTGAATAGCCACTACAAAATATAGACGTTGTTAAAATAAAAGTCAATATCAAATTATATGGGTTCATTTTTCAAGAGGCGAAATCTGTTCAAATACTTCTTTTTGGTTTATAATTGAGCCTGGGTTTAATCCAGGTTCGCCTTCAGGAATTGGCTGATGCATTTTATTAAAATATTCAATCCAAGCGGGAAAATAGTTATGGGTTTTAGGCTCTTTGAATGTCATTGGCGATAAATTGAAAATGGGTTTGTTTGAGTAGAAATATAAAAAGTAAACCAATTCGCTGCAATAATAAGCATCGTTATGGATGTTAAAAACTGTATCGTATGGTTTACCAATATACTTTTCGATTTCTTTTAAGGTAGGCAATTTATACTTGGGTTTAAGTCTTCCAACATATATATTCTTAGTTCCGCTTCGGCTAATAAATGTATCGAGTGGAGTGAGATAAACACCTTTGCTTATGGCTTCAGCAACAACCCATTGCTTTTGCTCGTTTTTAATAAGAATGCCGACATGAGCAAAGTGCATTCCATTGTAAGCAGGCGTAACTGCTTCAATAGCATCGCAAAAATTACCACAACTTAGGTGTTGAAAAAGCAAATCTCCTTCTTTTAGCTTCTTATTCTGAGCATTTAATAATAATGATGTAAATAAAAAAATGCTATAAATAAAAATTTTTATTATTTGTTTCATTTTAACGTTTTTTGTAATAGTAATCAAAACAAATTGGACAGATTGAATGACTTACATTTTGTGGCATTTTTTCAACAAATGCAGGAACCCAATCCCAGATTTGTTTGTCGCTATTTCTTTGAGTTTTTCTGCAATTACAGCATTGTACTACAAAACCATCTTCTTGAGTATAAGAATAATCAGTATTATAGGTATCATGTATTTTTTTTTCAACTTTTAGAGAATTAATAATTACTAAACCTTTATTATTTTTCAATGGATATACACTTTGATGGTATTCACGATAAATATTTGAGCTAGAACATTGATAATCATGATGCCAAACTTTTTTTGTATGTAATATATATTGGTATTTTTCAAAATAATACTTTGAAACGATTTCAGTCATGCCATCAAATATATTTGTACCAATTTTGTATTTTGATGAAATTATAGGTTCTCCATTATTTTGTTTCGCAAAATTAAACCATGCTTGATTGAAATATATTAATTCGAAATTATTGGATATGGCATAAACCGAATGTGCAGACTCTTCTAAAGTATTAAAATCGAAATTTTCTAAAATAGTTAAAATACCATCAATAAAACGTTTTTGCATATTTTTTTATGCAAATGTATTTTTTTTTCGAATAAAATCAAAAAAAGAGGCTGTTGTTTACTCAGCCTCTTCCATTTTTACGAAAAAAAAATTGATTTTTTCTATATTTCTTCGGTTTCAACAACTTTGGCTAAAATATCGCCGTAAGGTAGAAATAAATATTTTTTACCTTCAAATTCTACTTCGGTACCACTATATGCTTTATAAATAACCGTATCGCCAACTTTAACTTCGGCGTTTTCGATGGTGCTCATGTTAATAATTTTACCCATGTTGGGTTTTTCTTTTGCTGTATCGGGAATAATAATACCCGATGCGGTGCGTTGTTCTTTTTGTTGTTCGCTTAAATCGATAATTACCTGTTGGTTAATTGCTTGTAACTCTTTCATAGGCTTCTATTTTTTTGCAAAATTAATTAAATTTCTAATAATTGTTTTAGCTTAGGTTGATCAAAACCAATAACCCATTGTCCGTTGATTTCGGTTTGTGGAACTCCCTGCTGTCCTGTGCGTTGTACAAGTTCTTGAGCGGCTCTTGCGTCACGTGAAACATCTACATCGGTGAAAGGAATACCATTTTTTCGTAACCATGCTTTTAAGGTATTGCACCATGAGCATGTTGGTGTAGAATAGACAGTTACGCGTTTAGGAGCTTTACCTTCGGCTTTTGATTTGGCTTGGTAAATGGCGCTGGTAAAAAGTCCATGCAAAAAATCTGCATCTTGACAGCCTTTTACTGTGCTTATCATTTCACCATTTTCAAAAATTAAGAGGGTAGGGACTGAGGTTATTCCATACTCCGGATGAATGTCGCGTACTTTAGTTACATCGGCAATGTAAACATGTAAATGTTCGTTGGTAGCTGTTTTTTGTAGATTACTCAAGGCACACATACTTTGTTCGCTTCCTTCTTTGTATAGAAGCAAATAGGCTTTGTCTTTGCCTTTTAATTCCTCTTTGAGTGATTGTAACGATGGTATATTTTTCATAGGCTAAAGTTTTTTAATCTCTTTTACAATCATATCCTTGGTTTTAGCACCTACTAAGCGTTTCACCTCTTTGCCATTTTTGAAAATAATAAGGGTTGGAATACCTTTAATATTAAATTTGGCTGCAAGTGGGCGTTGTTGGTCAACGTTTACTTTAAAAACTTTGATGGGTAGGGTTTCGTCAGAGGCTAAGTCGTTTAAAATAGGCATCATCATTTTACATGGCATACACCATTCAGCCCAAAAGTCAACAACGGCAATACCCGATTTAGTATGTTGATTGAATGTAGTGGCAGTAAGATGTTGAATTTTTGGATTTTCGGCAACTGCCGGAGCTTTTTTTAAGCGTATATAATTGTAAACATTAAGTCCTACAAATAATATTACAATAACAAGTATGATAATCAGTACAGTGGTCATATCTTTTAATTTGTTTGATGAATAAACTCTGAAACAGCCATAGCGGCAACAGTAGCTTCGCCAACAGCAGTTGTTATTTGACGATATCGTTTTTCGATGCAGTCGCCAGCTGCATATACACCTTTTATATTGGTTTGCATGTTTTTATCTACTATTATTTCATTACGTTCGTTGAGTTTTACATGGTTTTTAAGAAATTCAGTATTGGGTAAGTAGCCAATAAAAATAAAGACTCCATCGGTTTTAAAATCGGTAATTGTTTGATTTTGTAAGTTTTGAATTTTAACACCTTCTAACTGCTCATTTCCATAAATTTCGGCAAGAGTCGATTGTAGAATAAAATGGATTTTAGGATTTTTTTTAGCTTCTTCGACAATATGTGGAAAAGCTTGAAAATAATCGAACTGATGTACTATTGTAACTTTACTGGCATATTTGGTAAGTGAAATAGATTCTTCAATGGCAGAGTTACCGCCACCAACGACTACTATTTCTTTATTTGTAAAGAAGTCGCCATCGCAGGTGGCACAATACGATACTCCTCTGCCTTTAAATTCTTCTTCGCCAGGAATTTGCAGATTTCGAGGGCGACCGCCCGGTGTTAAAATAACCGATTTAGCGGTAAATTGTGTATTATCGCTTAAAGTTATAGTTTTTATGTCGTTGTTTAGGCTAAGGTCTTTTATTTTTACATTTGTTTTGATTTCGCAACCAAAGCTCAAAGCTTGTTTTTTCATTATAGAAGCGAGTTGGTATCCGCTAATATTTTCAACACCAGGATAGTTGGCTATTTCGTGAGTTAAATTCATTTGCCCACCTGCCATGCCATCGCTCAAAATAAGGGTTTTTACCTTTGAGCGGGCAAGGTAAATACCGGCAGTTAAGCCTGCCGGTCCTGCACCAATAACTATTGTATCGTACTGATTCATAATTTACTTAGAAAATTCTTTATCGAGTATTGCTTTTATTTGCTCTTTAGATTGAATGCTTGAAGTGGCCTTTACTACTTTGCCATTTTTGTAATACATGGTAAAAGGTAATCCCATGAATCCTCTGCATTCGGGTGCATTTCGAATAATGTGCGATTCGGGATTGTCAAATTCCATATCGTAGAATTTAACATGTGGATACTCTGGCTCAAGTTCTTCCATAGCTGCATAAACAGGTACGCACATGGGACCCATACGTCCGCAACATACCATTACGTTTTCGTTTTCATTGATGATTTTCTTTAAATCATCGGCTGTTTCGATGTGTTTTAAATTGGTGTACAACATAACATTTATTTTTTTTGGTTTATGATTCAATAATTCTTATTTCATAAGTAAATTCAAGAAATTTTTTAAACATATACGAAACGCCGCAATACTTGTCTTGTGAGAGTGTTACTGCTTTTTCGAGCTTAGAGCGGTCGAGGTTTTTACCTTTAAATTCATAAATAAGGTGCATTTTGGTATAATGTTTAGGATGTTCTTCGGTCATATCGGCTTCAACTTCCATATTAAATGATTCGAGCTCTACTTGCATCTTTTTAAGGATAGCTACGACATCCATGCCAGTACAACCCGAAACCGAGGCTAATAATAATTCTTTAGGACGTGGACCTTTATTTTCGCCACCAAAATCGGGAGCGGAGTCCATTGTTACAGGTAAATCGTTTACTTTTGCTTCAAAAGCCATTTTACCTAACCAAGATGTTTTTACTGTGTGTTTCATAATTAATTTTTCTTTTGCAAAGTTAGACTTAAGTTTTCCTCAAAATTACTTTTAGTCTATGATTTAGCCAAATAAAAAAGTTGAGATAGATTAGTTTTTTATGTATAACGTACTTATAAAATCTTTTTGGCAAAATGCTATGTATTCTATAATATTGAGGATTTTTGATTTAAGTTCGATGTTTTTTTCAACTTAAACAACTACCTTTGTATATGTTTTTAAGTGAACTTACTATTCAGCAGTTTAAAAATATTAGTGAGGCTCATATAGAGTTTTCACCTAATTTGAATTTTATTTATGGTGAAAATGGAGCCGGCAAAACAACTATTCTCGATGCCATTCATTATTTATCTATTACAAAGAGTTTTTTAAATGCCAACGATAACGAAAATATTAAATCAGGTAGCAACTTTTTTCGAATTACGGGTGTATATAATGTTCATAATTCTTTTGAGGAGTATAGTTGTATATTTAAAAGTGAAGGCCGAAAACAATTTAAATATTTTTCAAAAGATTATAATCGACTTGCCGATCATATTGGTAAATTGCCATTAGTGGTTATTTCTCCATTAGATCATTTTATTATTTCTGAAGGTAGTGAGTTCCGTAGAAAACTTTTGGATGCAACTATCTCGCAATACGATAAATTTTATTTATCATATTTAATAGAATATAACCGATTGATTAAACAACGAAATGCACTTTTAAAATCAGAACAGTTAATACATGTAAAAAACGAAATGCTCGATATTATCGATTCACAGTTAGAAAAGCCTGCTTCTTATGTTTTTAATATTCGAAAAAAATTTATATCAACTATATTACCCATATTTTTAAATACTTATATGAACTTGTCTCAAAAACAAGATGAAGTTGTTTCGTTAGAATATAAAAGTTCATTGTTCGATAATTCGTTATTTGAATTATTAAAACAAAATCGATTAAAGGATATTCAAGCAGAAACAACTACCATAGGAATTCATAAAGATGATATTATATTTTATTTAAATAATAAGACGATTCGTTATTATGCTTCTCAGGGGCAACAAAAAACTTATTTAACTGCAATTAAATTAGCAATTTTAAAGTATTTTAAGCAGCATAACGAAATTCCAATTCTTTTATTAGACGATATTTTTGATAAACTGGATGAAAAACGAGTAAACCATTTAATTAAGACTGTGATTAATGAAAATATTCAGGTTTTTATTACACATACAAATTTAAATCAATTCGAAAAATTGGAAAAGTCGAGCGATTTTTGTATTTTTGAAGTAACAAATGGGAAAGTAAATGAACTCAAAACACCGAAGGGATAATATGCGCACGATAGGCGACGCAATTCGCGAGTTAATAGATGCATATCACCTAAACGATAAACTATTGGAAACCAAAATTATAAATGCATGGTCAGAGGTAGCTGGCATGTATATTTCAAAAAATACTCAAAAAATATATATAAATGATCATGTGCTTTTTGTAAGTATTTCTTCTTCAGTATTAAAACATGAGCTTAGCATTGCTCACGACGATTTGCTCGATCAACTAAATTCACTTGCCGGCAAGGCTTATTTAAAAAAAATAGTTTTTCTATAGGTTTATAAATATATTTTTTTAATAAGTATATCTCCCAATTCAATGAATTTTTACTAAAAAAATATTCGTATCTTTGCCAGCCAAAAAAAAAAACACAGTTCTAAAAATATGATAAGTCGTCGATTATTACGGTTAAAGATTATGCAAATGATATATGCCTATTTTCAACGAATGGCAGGCGACATAAACCAAACCGAAAAAGAATTATTTGAAAGCATCCATAAAACTTATGAACTTTATCATTATATTTTTTTACTACTAATAGATTTAAAATTTTTTGCTGAAAAAAAAATCGAAATTAGAAAAAACAAGTTTTTAAAATCGAATAAACCCGAAGAAATAAGCGAAAACCTTGTAAACAATAAACTAATTAAGTTAATAGAGCAAAATTATTTATTAACGACGTTTTTAAACAACAATAAATTTAATTGGCAAAATTATACTAATGTTTTATCATCTTTATACGATGATTTAGAAAAAAGACCTGAATTTGTTCAATATCAATTATTGCAAAATCCTAGTTTTAATGATGATAAAGAAATTGTTCAATATTTCCTTGCCAATATAGTAATAAATTCTGTTGATTTTAATCAACTATTAGAAGAAATTAGCTTATATTGGAACGACGATTTAGAATTTGTAGTTTCGAATGTAATAGCTACCATCGATAAATTCACAGAAGCAAAAGGTTCTCAAAATTCACTTCTGAAAATGTATAAAAATAACGATGATATTGAATTTGCCAAAAATTTATTTCGTAAAACCATTTTAAAGCACAACGAACACGCTGAAATTATTCAACGCTTTCTAAAAAATTGGGAATTAGAACGTGTTGCTCAACTCGATATTATATTGCTAGAAATGGCTATTACAGAGCTTTATCATATGGAAGAAGTACCTATAAAAGTTACTTTAAATGAATACATAGAATTGTCAAAATATTATAGTACCGAAAAAAGCAGCACTTTTATAAATGGAGTGCTCGATAAAATTGTTCACGAAGGCAAATCTGACGGAACCATTGTAAAAAAAGGTAAAGGTTTAATAGGAGAACAAATGCCATAATTAACATTGTTTAAAATAATAAAAGTTTTTTAAAGAGAATTTATTATTAACTTCGCAAAAAAAAATATGAAACAGATAGGTGTTTTAGCATTTACCATTCTATTATTTTTAGGTGCTTGTCAATCAAGTGATAAAACACAAGTTGATACAGATTTGATTCAAAATCCTTTAACAGCCGAAGGGGATATCGATACTACTACGCTTCCAAAATTTCAATGGAAAGAAATGGTACACGATTTTGGAGTGATTGTTCAAGGTGAGCGTGTTTCATATACTTTTACTTTTAAAAATGTTGGAAAATCAAATCTCATAATATCTTCTGTACATGCTAGCTGTGGATGTACGGTACCTAAGTACGATTCAGCTCCAATAGCACCAGGAAAAGAAGGCAAAATCGAAGTTGTTTTCGATAGTTCTGGTCGTAGCGGCATGCAAAACAAAACAGTAACTGTACTAGCAAACACGCAGCCAAGTGCCGTTGAATTACATTTTACAGCTGAAGTTGTAGTTCCTGAAAATCGCTAATTATTAACTTAAATTTATATTTTTATGATGAATGTTTTTGAACCTTTAATGTTAATGGCTGACCCTAAAAGTGGTCAAAATCCAATAATGTCTTTGTTGCCTTTAATTCTTATTATTGTTGTTTTTTATTTCTTTATGATTCGCCCTCAAATGAAAAAACAAAAAGAACTGAGAAACTTTAGACAAAATTTAAAAGTAGGCGATAAAATTATTACCTCGGGGGGAATTTATGGAAAAATTAACGACATTCGCGATAATATCGTAATTATTGAAGTTGAAGATAAAATGCGTTTGCGTGTTGATATAAATTCAGTATTTGGCGACCCATCAGATCTCGAACAAAAGAAATAACATTTGAAATCGGAATTATTAAAACAAGTTCGTAATTTATTTAATCCTAAAAAGGTTAAACGCAATCGACGTGTTTTAATATTTTTATTTTTTGTTTTATTGTCAAGCATTATTTGGTTTTTCAATAAGCTTGAAAAAGATTATTACACTACCATTTCAATACCTATTAGGTTTTACCATTTTCCCGACGATAAAGTGTTAGTTAATCCATTACCAAAACAACTTAATGTAAATGTATTTGGTAGAGGTTTTACTTTATTGCGATATAAACTATTGTCGTATAAGCCAATATACATCGATGTTTTAGCTAAGATAAATTTAAAATCTAACACCGATAGAGATCTGATTTATTTTAATACAGAAACAATTATTCCTTCGCTCGATAAAGAACTCTCCGACGAAATGAAAATATTATCTGTTGAACCTAAAAATATAAAACTTATTTTTTCAAAAAAAATGAGTAAAAAAGTTTTTGTAATTCCCAATATAACGTATAGCGTTGATAAAGATTTTTTAGTAGATAGTGTTCAAGTTAAACCCAGTGTAGTTTTACTTACAGGACCGATGTTTTTAATTGATACTATAGATACAATTTACACTTTAACACAAAAAATAAATAGCATCGATAAAGATATTCGCTTAAAAGTCTCATTAAAACCTATTCAATTTTGCGAAATGAGCACCGATAATGTTAATGTGCATATTAAGTTACAAAAGAAAACAGAAAAAACAATCGCAATACCTATTAATAGTATTTTCTCAAATAAACAAAAGAATATAATATTTTTACCCAGTCATATTGTGTTAAAATTCTCGGTAGGCATTCATTATTACAATGAAATTGATGCATCTCAATTTTCATTCCGATTTGAAAAAGTACCTGTTTCCAACTCAAATAGCGAAGTTTATTTAATAAAAATACTCAACTATCCTAAAAAAGTTATAAATTTACAGGTTACTCCATCGTATTTTACTGTATTAAAAAAATAATATGATATCTATCGGTTTGACAGGTGGTATCGGAAGTGGAAAAACCACAATATCAAAAATATTTATTAATAACTGGAATATTCCTGTTTACTTTGCTGATGAACGTGCAAAATGGATAATGCAAAATAACGAAACTATTAAAAATTTTTTAATTGATATTTTAGGAAGTGATTCATACACCAAAGGAACTTTAAATAAAAAGTACGTCGCTTCTATTATTTTTAATAACGAAAATGTAAAACAAAAATTAGAAGCCATAGTACATCAAGCAGTGATGAACGACTATAATGAATGGAAATGGCAGCATAAAAATGCTCCTTATGTTATTCACGAAGCTGCTTTAATTTTTGAATCGAAATTAGAAAGCCATTACGATAAAATAATTTCAGTAATTTCGCCCCTATCTTTAAGATTAAATCGCTTAAAAGAAAGAGGTATGGAATTAATAGATATTGAACAACGTATAAAAGCTCAAACTACCGACGAATATAAAAAATCATTATCGGATTTTATAGTTATCAACGACGAACAACATAGCTTAATTGAACAAGTGTTAAACATCCATAAATTACTTATAAAATGAAATGGGGAAAGTGGATAGGAGGTGGTCTTGGTTGGACCTTGTTTGGACCCATTGGTGCTATATTTGGATTTGCCGCTGGAGCTATTATCGATGCTGACGAAAACATAAATACAGGAAAGAAAGTTACTACAAGAGGCGATTTTATTGCAAGTTTTTTGGTATTAGTTGCTGCCGTAATGAAAGCCGATGGAACTGTAAAGCGTTCAGAACTTGATTTTGTAAAAAAAATTTTAAAAGACTTATTGGGTAATGAAGAAGCTCAAGAGGCTTTACTTACACTTCGTGATATACTTAAAAAAGATATTGCTCTTGAAAATATTTGTTATCAAATAAATACTCATCTTGAATATGAATCGAAATTACAACTTATTCATCTACTTATTGGAATTGCTCATGCCGACAATGAATTAGTTAATAGCGAAATACTTGTAATAAAGAAAATTGCTAATTTATTAAATATTCCTGCTTCTAGCTTTGAATCGTTAATTTGCAGTGGCAGCTCTATAGAAGATGCTTATAAAATTCTCGAAGTATCGCCCGATGCTAGCGACGAAGAAATAAAAAAGACATATCGTAAGTTAGCTTTAATACATCACCCCGACAAAGTATCGTATTTAGGAGAAGAAATACAAAAGAAAGCACAAGAAAAATTTAAGAAAATAAATGAAGCTTATGAAATGATTAAAAAGCATCGAGGCTTTAAGTAATAGCATATTGCATAAAATTAAAAAATATATTAGGTTTGCAACACTAAATTTGAATGTATGAAGTTGAATGAAATTTTAACTATTTCTGGCCATTCAGGGCTTTTTAAATTAATTGCTCAAGGTAAAAACAATATCATTGTTGAATCTTTAGTAGATGGTAAACGTATGCCGGCTTTTTCTACCGATAGACTGAATTCATTGAGCGATATTGCTTTATTTACAACAGGCGAAGAATTACCATTAAAAGATGTTTTTCACAGAATGTATGAAGCATTCGATCATAAAGAAGTAGAGCTAAATTTTAAAAAGCAAACAAAAGAAATGATTGCCCTTTTCGAGAAAGCTATACCAGAATATGATAAAAATAGGGTTTATACTTCTGATATTAAAAAAATAATGACGTGGTATAATATACTAATAAAGAATAATTTATTACCATTTGAAGAAGAACTCAAAGAAGATGTAAAAGAAGAAAAAACAGATAATGCTGATTTAGCAATCGAAACAAAAACTGAAGAAAAAAAATCTGTTAAAAAAACTACCAAAAAGAAAACAACAACTGCTAAAAACGAATAGATTTAAACAATTCAAGTGGAAAACAAACAATACCCTTCAACATTACTCGAAAAAGCTGTCTTAGAATTATCTAAATTACCAGGAATAGGACAAAAAACGGCCTTTCGGCTTGTTATGCACATGTTACGAAAGGGTAAGGAACCATTGCTAAACTTGGCCGATTCATTAAGCAATTTGGCACAAAATGTTAAGTATTGTAAGCGTTGTTTTTCTATTTCTGATAATGATATTTGCGATATATGTGCTAATATGCAACGCGATTCATCTTTATTATGTGTAGTAGAAGACGTAAACGATTTAATGGCAATAGAAAAAACACACCAATTCAATGGTCTGTATCATGTTTTAGGCGGATTAATTTCTCCTATGGATGGAATTACACCTTCGCAATTAAACATTGATGCATTGCAAGCTAGATTAGAAAACGAACCGATTAAAGAAATTATTTTTGCCTTATCGGCAACAGTCGAAGGCGATACAACTGCATTTTTTATTTTTAAAAAATTTCAACATTATCCTATATTATTTTCTACTATAGCTAAAGGTATAGCTATTGGTAATGAACTTGAATACACCGACGAGATAACATTAGCTCGTTCTATTATTCATAGACTCGTTTTTGATGGAAAAAGTAAATAATTGTTTTTATTGAAAACAATGTGTAATTTTGTCAAAACTAATTTTAATATTTTATTACTATGAAAAAACTATTTTTATTGACACTTATTTTGTTTGCTGTTAAATTAATTCAGGCACAAGAAATGAAACCTGGAAATAATTTATTAAGTATTGGTATTGGTCCTTCGGCCGGATATTGGGGAACTTATAGTGGTGGCACACCAGCATTCAGAATTGCTTTCGATCATGGATTAAAGGAAATTGGACCTGGAACCTTTTCGATTGGAGGAGCCTTAGGTTTCTTTAATAAGTATTATAAAAGTTATTATTGGGACCATAATGGCAATATCCATAATTACAAATGGAGCTATAATTATATCAGCGCTGTGGTTAGAGGAGGATATTATTATAATCTTTCTGAAGTGGGTATTCCTGATATGAATGCCTATGGTGGTTTAGGAATGGGACTATTATATTTGAGTTTTAAAGACACATACGACGGTCCTTACGATGGTTATTCAAGCTACGATTATTCAGGAGCAGACTTTCTATTTAATTTTTATTTAGGAGCAAACTACTTTTTCAACGATAAAACAGCTGCATACCTAGAATTTGGTTATGATATAAGCTACGTTACAATTGGTGTTACCTTTAAATTAAAATAAATTAAAAAAACATAGCAGCACTACCCAGAACTGCTGCATTCTTATTTAATAATTGAGAGGGAAGAATTTGTGTCTTCCCTTTTATTATGGGTAAAACGGATTCATCTACATAAGTTTTAATAACTGGAATCATTAAAGAATGTGCATTGGCTATGCCACCAAATAAGAAAATAGCTTCAGGGTTTAATATTAAGATTAGGCTCGAAAGTGATTTACCGAGTATTTCAGAAGTTTTATTAAAAGTTTCTATTGCTATTTTGTCGCCATTTAATGCCTGTTGGTATAATTCTTTAATACTTATTTTTTCGATAGGTAATCTTCCTTTATTTGAAAATACTAATTCGTTATAGGTTTGTATTATACCTCTTGAAGAAATAAAGGTTTCGAGACAGCCCTTTTTACCACATGTGCAGAGTCGTTTAGATTCACTACATTTGGTATGACCATATTCACCAGCAAATCCATGTTTACCATGAACAATATTACCATTCACATAAATTCCACTTCCTAAACCAGTGCCGAGGGTTAGAACAACGAAATCGTTCATGTTTTGAGCACCACCAAAAATTTTTTCGCCTATTGCTGCCGCATTGGCATCGTTGGTTAGCTTAGTTGGTAATTGAAACAATTCTTCAAAAATTGAAGTAACGGGAACCATTTCGCCCCAATTTAAATTAGGTGCATATTCAATACAACCATTGTAATAATTTCCGTTAGGTGCGCCAATGCCAATCCCTTTAACTTGAATATTATTTTTTAATTTAAAATCTTGGTACGATAAAAAAATGTCTTTTGCTAAACTTTCAATATTGTTATACAAGGTTGTTTGATAAGATCCTTCAAAAACAATTTCGCCTAATTCGTTAACAATACCATAAACTGTATTTGTTCCTCCAATATCAATTCCAATGTAATAATTCATAATTTTAAAATTTAAATTTCTCTTAATATTTTTTTCTTTTTATATCCTATAAAGCCATAAAAAGCAAGATATATAAAACCAACTAATGGTACAATAAATGAATATTGAACATTAGAAACATCGGCAATCACGCCCATGAGCAAAGGAAGCAATGCTCCTCCTACAATTGCCATAACTAGCAACGATGATGCTCTCGATGTATGTATGCCTAATCCGTCAATAGCCAAAGTAAAAATATTAGACCACATAATAGAATTGAATAAACCAACTAATACTACCGACCAAATAGCAATTATACTTGATGTTTGAATAACCAATAATAAAAGTAAAACATTAATGATCGAAAAATAAGCCAACGAATGATGAGCATTTTGAGCTTTCCATAATATAAAAGCACAAATAAATACAAAAATAATATAGAGGCTAGCCAATTCAATATTATGTATGTACCATAATAAAATCCATCCTAAAAAAATAGTTATAAAAACTCCTGTAAAAGTATTTTTATTTCTTTGTTCATTCAGTAAAAATGAACCTAAAAAACGGCCAAACATTAAACCGGTCCAATAAAGAGATACATATTTGCTGGCATCAAATTCGTTCATATTTCCAATATGAGGTTGTTTTAAAAAACTTATAAGCATACTACCAACGCTTACTTCAGAACCAACATACATAAATATTGCAATAATTCCCCATATAAGTTGAGGGTAATGAGAAATGTTCCATTTTTCGCGCGATACATTCTCTTTATAATCAGGTAACTTAATAATTAAAAAGAATAGACCTAAAAGAATAAAAATAAAACAAAAAGATAAATATGGAATAATTAACGCATCGGCATTTCGATATGCATCACCCGTAAATAATTTAAATACTAGGTAACCACCTATAAGTGGTGCAATGGTAGTTCCCAGACTATTAAAACCTTGTGCTAAATTTAAACGCGAAGGAGCTGTTTCGGGCTTACCAATGATAGCAACGTAAGGATTGGCAGATATTTGTAAAAGTGTAAATCCAATTCCTAATAAAAATAATCCACTTAAAAACATTCCATATGAAACCATTTGAGCAGCTGGATAAAAAAGACCTGTTCCGCAAGCAGCTAAAAATAAACCCAAAACAATTCCATTTTTATAACCTATTTTATTGATAGGGTCTGTCCATATAGCGCTAATAGTAAAATAGATAAGAGAACCAATAAAATAAGCTCCAAAAAACGAAAATTGGATAATCATTGCTTGAGCATGACTTAACTGAAATACGCCTTTTAGAAAGGGTATTAAAACATCGTTCATACTGGTTAAAAAACCCCATATAAAAAACAAAATAATAAGCACGGCTAATGTATAGCTCGATTGATTTATATCTCTTTTTCCCATTTTGATTTCGATAAAAAGTAAAACACAAGAACACCACTCATTATGGCAAGCATTAAAAAGCTAAAACCACTAATATAGCGATGAAAAATAATTTCGCCAATAGAAAATAAAAACATAATAACGGTTAATGAACCTAATAACCAACACAAAAGCAAATATTTTAGAGGAGATGATTCGGCTACATTATTATTAAATTTTTTCCATCCTGGTCCTATGGGTTTAACTTTATTATAGAAGGATTGTAATTTTTCATCAGATGTAGGTTTAGTTAATAATGTAACAATAATCCAAACAATACTCGACCAGAAAAGAATAATAAGTAACGAGTTAGGAAAAGTTATTTTATTGTAAACAATAAATGGATAAATAATAAAAGGAGCAAATAAAGCAGCAATTTCAGACCATGCATTGATTCGCCACCAATACCATCGCAATAATAAAACAGGACCAATGCCAGCACTACATTCAAGTATGAATTTCCAAGCATCGCTAATACGATTTAATTTAGATGTTAAGAATAAACTAAAAATTACAAGTAAAAACAGACTGTAGCGTGATATTTTAACATAATAGTGTTCATCTTTATTAGGTTTTATATATGGTTTAAATAAGTCGTTAATAATATAGGATGTTCCCCATAATGATTGACTTGCAATAGTTGACATATAAGCTGCAAAAAAAGCAGCTACTAACAGCCCAAGTGCTCCCGATGGAAGCAAATCGCGGATAACATATACAAAGCCATCGCCCTTTTGATCAGCAGGTAACGAAGGGTACAATATTATTGAAACTAAAGCTACCAATATCCATGGCCAAGGACGTATTGTAAAATGAGCGATTTGAAACCACATTGTAGCCAATATGCTGTGTTTTTCATTTTTTGCCGACATAATACGTTGTGCAATATAACCACCTCCACCTGGCTCAGCTCCGGGATACCAGCTCGCCCACCACTGAACACCAAGGTAAGTAATAAAAGCAACTAAACTTAATCGAAGTACACCCGTTATACTCGGGGCTGAGTTATTGCTTATTTCGGGAAAAAAACTAAATATCCAAGATGGAAGCTTAGCTTTTAAACCTTCGATGCCACCAATGGAAGGATGCTGTACTGCAATAATAGCTAAAATAATACAACCTACCATTGCTACTATAAACTGAATAGAATCGGTTATAGAGGTCCCCATTAAGCCAGATAGAGTAGAGTATAGGGCAATAAATAACATCGCAACCCCAACCCACATCAGATGCGATGAAAATGTAAATCCTAAAAAATTAATTTCATTGAATCCCATAAATAATAAGTCGGGAAATAAAACTTTTAATATTTTGACCATGGCTAAATTTACCCAAGCAATCACAATAGTATTCATAAAAATTCCAATATAAATAGCTCTAAATCCTCTTAAAAAATGGGCTATTTTTCCAGAATATCGTATGGTAATAAATTCGCAATCGGTCATTATGCCAGCACGTCGCCATAAACGAGCGAAGAAAAAAACTGTGAGCATACCTCCAAAAACCATATTCCACCAAAGCCAGTTGCCTGCAATACCATTTTGAGCTACTAGTTCTGTTACGGCTAAAGGAGTATCGGCAGCGAAAGTAGTTGCTACCATACTGGTACCCGCTATATACCAAGGTAAATTTTGCCCGCTTAAAAAAAAGTTCTTAGTACTTGACGCTTTTTTATGAAAATAAAAGCTTATTAATATGTATAGTATAAAAAACGAAATAACGACTATCCAATCTAAAAGGTTCATAATAATGTTTTTTTAGTATTTAAATTGGGATATAATTGAACAAATAAAATTGCAAAAAATATGAGTGTAGCTCCTAGCATTTGACGAAAAGACATACTTTCGTTTAGTATAAATATTCCGCCAAGCATAGCAAATAAAGCTTCGGATGAGAATAAAATACCAGCAACATTAGCAGGTACAAAACGTTGAGCGTATATTTGTAGGGTAAAAGCTACTCCAACAGAAAAAATGCCGGCATAGGCAATAGGTAACCAAGCATTTTCTATAGCTTTTATTGAGATATCTTCTGTAAAGATTGAAAATATTAGGCTTAAAAAACCGGCTGTTAAGAATTGAATACAAGCTAGTGCAATGCTTTTGTTTAATTTTGCATAGCTTTCTACTAAACTTACATGCAAAGCCCAAAAAATGCTACATATAAACACTAGTAAATCGCCTATTGATAATTTAAAAGTATTAAAATCAAGACTCATAAACAAAAAACCAATAATAGCTATGATTATAGCAAACCAAATATATGCTTTTGTAGAACGATTAAGAAAAATTCCTACAATGGGAATAAACACAATATAAAGCGAAGTTATGAACCCCGCATTGCCGGCTTGTGTATAAATAATGCCTACTTGCTGAAAAGTTGCCCCTGCAAATAACAAAAAGCCTAATACAATTCCAGCTCTTAAAACATTGAATTGAATATTTTTAAATGTTTTAAAAAAGACAACTAATAGCAATATGCTACCCATAAAGAAACGTAGTGTATTAAATAAAAAAGGTCCTATATAAAGCATTCCTTCTTTTTGAGCTACAAAGGCAAAGCCCCAAATCATAGCGGCTAATAATATTAAGCCTGTATGCCAAACAGAATATGTAGCTTTCATTACTTAATGCTAATTTCGTCAATAAAAAAGAATGCTGGAAAACCTTTACCAGGATGCCATTCGGGTAAGTTTCCCGATCGTTTAACAAAAACTTTAATGTATCGGGCTTGGGTAGCCTTTATGGTTGTTTCAAACCAAGTACTTTGAGCTTTCCAATCTTTACGAGGATGTGTATTATTAATAATAGCAACTTGCTTAAATTGTTTACCATTCATTGAAATTGAAAATTCAACATAAGGTGGGTATAAAATCCATGGACTTACATCTTGTAAAAAGTGTGCTGCAAGATATTGAATTGTTTGAACCTTGCCTAGGTCGATTATTGCGACCAAATCGGTATCCTGATATCCTTGCCATTCTCCGGTTCTAAAATCGGTCGATCCAGTAATACCATCAATCAATGCAATGTCGCCTCCACCAGTATATTCGCTACTATATGCTGATAGTATTTTTATAGTTTTTAGAGGATCTAATTTATGAACTTTAAAATTACAAACATGACTATAATGATGAAATTTATCAACACAAATAGCTTTTATGTTACAAGTGGAGTCGAGAATTAAAGGTTTTATGTATAGATTCGAATGTTCGGTAGGATTACTTCCATCGCAGGTATAATAAATGCGATATTGGCTACTATCAATACTCGAAAGTGTAACAGTTGTTTTATTTTTAAATGCACGAACGCCTTCTGTGTAATAGGGCATAGGAACAAAATTGTTTTTATCTACAACGGATTTTGGACAATGTTCAGAAGTAGTTGCCCATTTCGAAGGTTTACTTCCCATATAAAAATCTAATTTTCCGCCTTTTAATATAGTTTGATGGCTTATGTAGCTTTTGTGATAAGGTTTTCCGTTTAATTTTACTTCTTGAATATATATATCGTTTTTGTTTGTTCTATGTGTTTCAATGCTAAAGGGTTTAGCTAAATTTATTAAGGCTTTGTTTATTATTGGAGTTCCAATCACATATATACTATCACCTGGGCAAACAGGATAAAAGCCTAATGCTGAAAAAACATACCATGCAGACATTTGTCCACAATCTTCGTTGCCAATAAGCCCATCGGGTTGTGCAGTATAAAAAGAATATATTTTGCTGAGAACTTGTTGGCTTTTGAAAGGTTTACCTATGTAATTATATAAATATGCTAAATGATGACTAGGTTCGTTACCATGTGCATATTGGCCAATCATACCTGTAATATCGGGTTGATTACGTCCGCTAATTTGAGAGTGGGTATTAAAAAGCGAGTCGAGTCGAGCCTCGAGCGAATCGTTTCCACCTAATAATTCGATTAAACCCGATATGTCGTGTGGAACATAACAAGCATATTGCCAGGCATTGGCTTCGGTATAATGAAAAGTAACATCGTATGGCGAAAATGGTTTTATAAAACTACCATTTAGCCTTGCTCTAAAAAACTTTGTTACGGGGTCAAAAAGATTTTTATAGTATTGTGAACGCTGAAGATAATGATTGTAAATATTCGTATTATGTATGCTTTTGGCCATTTGAGCAATACACCAATCATCGTATGCGTATTCAAGCGTTTTAGAAACACTTTCACCATCATCAGAAACTAAAACACATCCATTATTTTCATATTGTTTGAGTGAAGGGATATCTCTGTTTGCCATAGTTTTCATTGCATCAATGGCTTGGTAGGCATTAAAATTTCGAATACCTTTTTGCCAAGCATCATAAATTACCGATACGGCATGATATCCTATCATACAATTAGTCTCATTTGCTGCGAGTTCCCATATAGGTAATAATTTTGATTGTTCGTATTGCAATAAAAAAGTTTGAATGAAATCGTTTGTGGTTTGAGGTTCTAAAATAGTCATTAACGGGTGCCATGCACGATAAGTGTCCCATAGTGAAAAAACGGTGTAATAATTACCTTTAGCTAAAGTGTGAATTTTTTGGTCTCTTCCGCGATATCGTTTATCTACATCATTAAAAATGTTGGGTTGTGTATAACAATGATAAATGGCAGTATAGAATATATTTTTTGTAATGCTATCGGCATCAATCTCAATTTTACCTAATACATTTTCCCATGCTATTTGAGCTTTTTGTTTATATTTTTCGAAATTCCAGCAAGAAGCTTCTTGATCTAAATTTTTGCGAGCTCCTTCCATATCGACAAACGATATGGCTACTTTACAAGTTAAGTTGGTATCTCGATTTGAAAAATTAACAAATGCTCTAATATTTTTGCCTTTTATTTCTGATTGTTGAATAAATTGATGGTCATTAATAATAATTCCTTTGTTGATGAAGGGTTTAGAAAATTTTATGATAAAATATACCTTTTGATTGGTTGCCCATGCGCTACTAAAACGATAGCCTTCAATTTCATCATCACCAATAAAACGTATATATGATTCAATAACTTCATCGCGATGGTTTAAATCAATAATAACGTTTTGATTTTGGTTAGGTGGAAAGTGATACTGGTGAATACCTACTCGCTGCGTACAGGTAAGTTCAGCGGTTATTTGGTATTTTTGTAATAGTACCTTATAATAGCCGGGTGATGCTTGCTCTTGTTGGTGTGAAAACGGACTAGCATAACCATCGAAACCGTCTTCGATAGTGCCTGGTAATACTTGTACTTTACCCGTTGTAGGCATAATTAATACATCGCCATAGTCAGAAACTCCTGTACCGCTTAAATGTGTATGGCTAAACCCATAAATAATGCTATCGCTGTAATGGTAGCCACTACATCCATCCCATCCTTCGAGTCGAGTATCTGGGCTTAATTGAACCATTCCAAATGGGTAAGTGGCTCCAGGAAATGTATGACCGTGGCCGTCAGTGCCTATAAAAGGATTTACATAACATATATATTTAAATTCTGTTTTCTTGTTGCACGATATTAAAAATAATGCAACACTCATTAAAACTAAAAAATACTTCATTAAGCTTGATTATTATAAATATTTTGCAACCGATGAACGTATAACCAAATTTGTTTCTAATTTTATTTGTGCTAGATGGATAGTTTTTTCATTTTTAGATTGTCTAATTATTTTGACTAATTCGTTAACAGCCGAATGAGCAATGCTTTCGATGGGTTGTACAACACCGGTGATGGGCGGATTATTGAATCTAAAAACTTCAATGTCATCAAAACTAACAATAGAAAGGTCTTTGGGGACGTTAATTCTAAATTCTCTACAAATTTCAATTAAAGCTAACGTAAGCTGATTATTGGCTAAGAATATAGCTGTAGGCATAATATGGTTGTAATGCCATTCTTTAATAGTGGTATAAATACTTTGATAAATGTTTTCGCGTGGAATAACTTTATAATAAAATTCGTTGAAAGTAATAAAACTTTCGTCGAGTGCTGCCTTGAAACCTAAAAAGCGTTCAACCTGAGTGCTAATATGTGCTGGTGATATGGTATAACAAGCAATTTTTTTGTGCCCATTTTCTATTATATGTTGAGTGGCTTCTTTGGCACCTAAAAAGTTATTTACTATTACATAATTACTAGGAAATGAGCTGTATATGCGATCTATCAATATAAATGGAATTTCTTCATTATTTAGCATGCTTAAATGTTCGGTATCTTCAATTGTAGATGAAATAATAAGTCCATCTACTTGTTTTTCAAGCAAAGTTTTAATAATTTTTTTTTCTTTTTCAGGGTTTTCATCACTGTTACAGATAATAAGATTATATTCGTTTTGACTGCAATAATCTTCTACGTAACGGGCAATACGTGCATAAAATGAATTTGAAATATCGGAGACAATAAGGCCTATAGTATTAGATTTACCTAATCGTAACCCACGTGCAAACTGATTCGGTTTGTAATTTAATTCTTGTGCCAATTGTATAACTCTTTCTTGGGTCGATTTGCTTATGCCATTTTCATCGCCTTTACCATTAAGAACCATTGAGACAAGGGTCTTTGATACACCAAGTTTTTCGGCAATATCGTTTAATGATATTTTTTTATATGGTTTCATTTTATTGAATTTTTTACAAAGATATTAAAATTTGCTAAAACGTTTTAGCATTGTTAATAATTTGTTGATATTTTTTATACAATAGACTAATTCTGTATTTTTCGTTTCTAGACTTAAAGATGTTTTTAGGTATAAATAAAATTTTCTTGTACATTTGTCGCAAATATGGTTTATGGCTTTAAAGAAACTTATAAATTTTTTGTTTGCCATTTTGGGTTTGTGGAGTGCTATTTTTATCTTTATTTATGGTATTGGGTCCATTTATATAGCAATTTGGTTTTTTATAGCACTTTGCTTTATGTTTACTCATAAAGCTTTAAGTTATAATATTTTTAGCCCATTATGGATGGCATTACCATTATTTTATTTGGTGCATTTGTTTGCAATGCTATATACTCATAATTTGAAAAGTGGTTGGTTCGACTTAGAAGTTAAGTTATCATTAGTTATATTGCCATTTATTTTTTATTTTCAGCACAAACAACTTAATCGTCAAAATACTCGATTTTTTAAATGGTTCTATACCTTTTCAATTTTAGGAATAACGGTATTTCTAATCGTAAAAACGGCCATTGCATTTCAAAAAACAAATAATATAGGTCTTTGGTATTATAATGAACTTTCAACGCCCTATCATCCTACCTATTTAGCAATGTATGTTGTAATGGCGATAGTCTTTTTATATGATTTTTTAATAACTTTAAATCATCGTTTTATCAAATTGGTTTTATTTATTTGGATACTATTACAGCTCGTTTTTATTTATCTACTTTCGTCAAAGGCTGGTATTTTAAGTGCCATTATAGTTTTATTATTAATGTCCTTACATTATATCGTTCGAAAACGAATTATTTTGATACCTTTAATAATATTATTTATTGCTATTTTATTTGCTTATGTAGGTGTTTTTGGTAATTTTAGATTTAAAGCCTTAGAAAACACTATTCAAACAACCGAAATCAATGTTACAACAACCGAAAGTAATGCAGCTCGATGGTTAGTATGGCAAGCTGGGCTAAAGATTGCACAAGAAAATTGGCTATTGGGAGTTGGCACAGGCGATATTAAAGAAAGCTTAATCAACGAATATGATCAACGTGGCATGACAGGAGCTGTTGAAAAGAAATTAAATGCACATAATCAGTTTTTAGAAACATTGGTAGGGCAGGGCATTGTTGGGCTTTTAATGTTATTGCTTGTGTTTTTGATGCCTTTTTATAGAGCTTTGAAAACGTATAATTTACCTTGGTTAATGTTTATAGTTTTAACTGCATTTAATTTCCTTTTCGAGTCGATGTTAAATACCCAAGGTGGAGTATTTTTCTTTTCATACTTTTATGCTTTTTTTGCTTTTGAATCTAAATTAAATCAGATATGATACCCTTTTCGCCACCAAGAATAGATGATAAAATAATTGCAGAAGTTATAGATACACTTAAATCTGGATGGATAACTACTGGTCCTAAAACAAAATTGTTTGAAAAACGCTTAAACGAATATTGTGGTGCAAAATCAACTGTAGCTGTAAATTCAGCTACTGCAGGACTTGAGCTTGTTCTGCGGTGGTTTGGAGTTAAAGAAGGCGACGAAGTTATTGTCCCTGCATATACCTATTGTGCTACTGCTAATGTTGTTATACATTGTGGTGCTAGGCCCGTAATGGTTGATATAAATGCTAATGATTTCTGTATTTCTATTGAAAATATAAAGCAAGCTGTAACCGAACGTACTAAAGTTATTATTCCGGTTGATATTGCTGGTTTGCCATGCGATTATGATGCTATCAATCAATTGGTTATGGACCCTACTATTAAAGCTAAATTTACACCACAAAGCCCAGAACAAGAACGTTTAGGAAGAATTTTAGTACTTTCGGATGCTGCTCATTCTATTGGAGCGTGGTATAAACAACGCAGAACAGGAATATTAACCGATATAAGCGTGTTTTCGTTTCATGCTGTTAAAAATCTTACTACGGCTGAGGGAGGCGCTATTGTAATGAACTTACCTGAAACTTTTAATCACGAAGAATTGTACCGTTATTTTTGCACTTATATGTTGCATGGACAAACCAAAGATGCTTTAGCTAAAATGCAAAAAGGATCTTGGCGTTATGATATTATTGATGCTGGTTACAAAGCCAATATGACCGATATTTTAGCATCAATAGGATTGGTAGAATTGCAACGCTACGATACCGATACACTTGTAAAACGTAAACATATTTTCGATATTTATCAAAACGCATTTTCAAATTGTAGTTGGGCAGATTTGCCCATATACGAAGATAAAGACAGAATTTCGTCTTATCATGTGTATCTTTTACGCATAAAAGGGATAAACGAAATGCAACGTGATGCGATTATTCAACATATTTTCGATAAAGATGTATCTGTAAATGTACATTTTCAGCCTTTACCATTACTTACCGCATATAAAAAAAGGGGATATAGAATAGCCGATTTTCCCGTTGCCTGGGATAATTATCAACGCGAAATATCGTTGCCAGTATTTTATGATTTAACAGACGAAATGCTCGCAACCGTTATTGATGCTGTAAAAAAATCGGTTGAAGAAGTATTGAATTTATGATACGATTATTCGATATTTTATTTTCATTATTGGTATTGCTAATTTTTATGCCTTTATTGCTTTTAATAGCTTTATTGGTATTAATAACCTCTCGAGGTGGGATACTATATAAACAAATTAGAGTAGGAAAAAATGGTAAAGAATTTAAATTGCTAAAATTTAGAACGATGTATAAAAACGCCGATCGACAAGGGTTGTTAACGGTGGGTAAAGACCATCGAATAACAAGTGTGGGGCAAGTATTGCGTAAATATAAACTAGATGAGTTGCCTCAGTTTATAAATGTTTTACTTGGCGATATGAGTATTGTAGGTCCTCGTCCAGAGGTGCCCCAATATGTGCAATTATACAATGACGAACAAAAAAAAGTTTTAAGTGTAAAGCCAGGCATAACCGATTACGCTTCGCTTGTTTATTTTGATGAAAATCGGCAGTTAGCGCAAAGTTCAAACCCCGAAGAATATTATATACATCATATAATGCCACATAAGCTTTCATTATCGTTACAATACATTCAAAAAAAATCGTTTGTTTTTGATATGAAAATTATTGGCTTCACTTTTTTGCGTATTATAGGTATTCATAAAAAAATATAAAATATGGCGATTGACATTATTTTTAATCCTTTAGAGCAATATCATATTGAACATGTTTTGTTCGATTTTAATGGTACTTTAGCTATCGATGGCGAACTTATTCCGGGTGTAGAAGAATTATTAAAAAGTTTATCGCAGCAAGTAAGCTTACATGTTATTACTGCCGATACGTTCAAAATGGCAGCCGAACAATTAGCTAAAGTTCCTGTTAAATTAAGTATTTTAAAGACAGGACAAGAAAAGCAACAAAAATTATTTTATCTCGAAAATCTAGGTAGAGATAAATGCATTGCCATAGGCAACGGCTCTAACGATGCGATGATGTTAGCTAAAGCTCCCATAAGCATTGCTGTCATTCAAAGCGAAGGTGCTTCACAAGAAGCATTACAAGCTGCAAAAATTATTTGCCCTACCATTCACGATGCCATAGCACTTTGTTTAAAACCTAAACGAATTGTAGCTACATTGAGAAAATAAGCCTATATTCTGCAATAATCAACTAAAACCTAATTGTTTTAAGTATTGAACAAGCAAACTAGGGTAAATGTTATTAGCATTTATAATAATATTGGCTTTGTTATAATATACCTCTCGTTGCGTTATTTTTTCTTCTATCCAGAGGGTTAATTCGTTTTTGTCGAAATGTTGAATAAGCGGACGAACAGTTTTTGATTGAAGAATACGTTGTGCTAATGTTTGAGCATTGTGTTTTAAATAAATAACAATTCCTTTTTCGAGCATAAAATCAATATTATTATTAAAGCAAGGAGTTCCCCCTCCAGTGGAAATAACGGCATGCTCTGTAATCTGAACAATTTCATGAAGATATTGAGTTTCGTATGTTCTAAAAGCTTGTTCGCCTTCTTCTTTAAAAATATGTTCTATTGTTTTTTGAGTATTTTGTTCTATATAATGGTCTAAATCAAAAAAATCGGTTTTAAGATAATTGGCTAAGTGCTTTCCAAAAGTTGACTTACCACTTCCCATAAAACCAATTAAAAAATACCGCATCTTATAAATCGAGTTTCATTTGTTCTATTTGATCTTCATCTATAATATCTGTGGGTGCAGATATGCCAGGTAATTCGAATAATTCTTCTTGCTTTATATCCTGAACGATAGGTGTTGGCTCAAATTTTTTTATGGGTTCTAACCAGGTGAGTTTTGATATTTCGTAAGGTGTAAGCCGTTTTCCTATAGCTTTGTCGTTTTTAACTCCAATAAACGATTCAACATCAATGATTTCATCAGGACGATTTTTATGTTTACCGCCGTAGGTAAGGTTTAAGCGGGGATAATAGTCGGTATTAAATTGAACCATTTTAGATTTTGGATGGTTACTTATTATACAAATAAGCTTATCGGTAATTTCGGGTTTAAAACGTTTAATATAATGAAAACCACTTTCGCCATCGTAATAAATAATGGTAAAAATACGAGTTGGGTTATATTTTTCTATAAACACCATATCGTCTTCGAAGTGAACATTGATATCGGGAATATAAGTTCGATAATGTCCAGATTGTGTTAAAATTAAAATTCGGTCGTTGGTGTTAAATATTCCCAAATCTATTCCTATTTCATTAGTATTAAGTCGTTTTACCTGTTCATCGAAGTATAAATGAATGCCTGTATTTTGAGAAATTTGTTTATCTTTTAGTTGAATTTTATGAATTTCATGACGAGTTATAATATTTCCTTGTGCATTTCGACCTTTAATCGCATAATCAGCAAAATTCACATCGAAAACTAATTTTTTAAGTTTAGGCTTGGGTTTAAGAATAATTCTGATAATTTCGGTTTCGTTGCTTTTATTTGCCGAAAACCAAAGAATTTTACTTCCTTCTGTTCCTTGTGTTGCATTATATACTTTGTCGCGAGTTATTCCTGTTATTTGAAAACGCTTTAAATATACAGGCCCGAATTTACCATCACGATACAGAATATGATATGTAGTTTGTTTGTCATTTTTCTGAAACACATTGACATAAATTATGTTTTTACCAATAAAAGCCTTATCACTAACTTTGGTAATAATATAATTTCCATCTGCAGTAAACGCTATGATATCGTCAATATCGGAACATTCACATACAAATTCATCTTTCTTTAAACCTATTCCGATAAAACCTTCTTCTCTATTTACATAGAGTTTTGCATTAGCAATAGCAACTCTTGTAACTTCAATATTTTCAAAACTACGGAGTTCTGTTTTACGTTCTTTGCCTTTGCCAAAAGCTTTTTTTATGTTTCTAAAATATTGAATGGTATAAGCTACTATATTAGATAAATGATTATTAACTTCATCAATATTGGTTTCGATATCTTTTATATGTTTATCTGCTTCAAAAGTATTATACTTAGAAATTCGTTTAATATGCAATTCTAAAAGTTTGAGTACGTCGTCATTTGTTATAGGTTTTAAAAGTTTGTTTTCATAAGGTAATAAAGCTTTATAAACAGTTTCGACAACACTATCCCACGTTTCACACTCTTCGATAAGCCTATATATTTTATTTTCAATAAAGATTTTTTCGAGTGAAGAGAAATGCCATTCGTCTTGTAGTTCGCTTAATTGTATTTGTAATTCTTTTTTCAAAAGTTGAAGCGTGCGGTCGGTGCTTGCTTTTAAAATGTCTTTAACACCTAAAAATAAAGGTTTACCATTGCTAATAACACAGGCATTGGGCGAAATAGATATTTCGCACGCTGTAAAAGCATAGAGGGCATCGATAGTAACATCGGGCGAAACACCGGGGGCGAGTTGCAAAATAATTTCTACGTTGTCGGAAGTATTATCATCTATTTTCTTAATTTTTATTTTGCCTTTATCGTTTGCTTTTATTATTGATTCTATCAATTTATCGGTTGTAATGCCATAGGGTAAATCGTTAATAACAAGAGTTTTGCTATCTAATTTTTTGATTTTTGCTCGTACTTTTATAATGCCACCTCGTAAACCATCGTTATATCTAGACACATCGGCATATCCTCCCGTAGGGAAGTCGGGATACAACTCAAAATCTTCGCCTTTAAGGTAAGCAATAGAAGCATCGATGAGTTCGTTGAAATTATGTGGTAATATTTTAGATGCTAAACCTACTGCAATTCCTTCAACACCTTGAGCTAAAAGTAATGGGAATTTAACAGGTAAGGTAACAGGTTCTTGGTTACGTCCGTCGTATGATGATTTCCATTCTGTTAATTTGTGATTAAATAAAATGGTATTGGCAAATTTCGATAAACGAGCTTCGATATATCGAGGTGCAGCTGCGCTATCGCCTGTTAAAATATTTCCCCAGTTACCTTGCGTATCGATGAGTAAATCTTTTTGACCGAGTTGAACCAGTGCTTCTCCAATACTTGCATCGCCATGAGGATGATATTGCATGGTATAGCCAATAATATTGGCTACTTTGTTGTAACGACCATCGTCCATTCGCTTCATAGCATGTAGTATGCGACGCTGTACTGGTTTGAGACCATCGTCGAGGTGAGGAACCGCTCGTTCTAAAATTACATACGAAGCATAATTGATCCACCAGTCTTTATATAATCCCGAAAGTTTGGTTTCGGCAATTTGTGCGTGCTGGCTTTCTTTTTCTATCGGTTTATTTTCAGCCGTGTCAAAGTTATCGTTTAATTCGTTATTATATAATGTTTCGTCTGTCATAATTTTAGTCTTCTACCAGTTGCAAGTTGTTGATAATAAAGTCTTGGCGTTCGGGTGTATTGTTGCCCATATAAAAGGTGAGTAATTGATTTATGGTATCGTTTTTACTTAATTTAACGGGTTCTAGACGCATGTCTTTGCCTATAAATTTTTTGAATTCGTCGGGTGATATTTCGCCCAAACCTTTGAATCGAGTTATTTCTACGTTTCGTCCCAGTTCTTTAATGGCTTTTTCTTTTTCTACTTCATTATAGCAATAAATAGTTTTTTGTTTGTTGCGAACTCTAAATAAGGGAGTTTGTAAAATGTATAAGTGTCCGTTTTTAATTAAATCGGGATAATATTGTAAAAAGAAAGTGATAAGTAATAAACGAATGTGTAAACCGTCGGCATCGGCATCAGAAGCAATAATAACCTGGTTGTATCGCAAGTTGTCAATGCCTTCTTCAATATTAAGCGCAGCTATTAAGAGGTTAAGCTCTTCGTTTTCGTATATAATGCGTTTGGGTTTACCAAAAATATTTTCGGGCTTTCCTCTAAGACTAAAAACAGCTTGTACATTTGCATCGCGTACTTTAGTAATAGAGCCGCTGGCAGAGTCGCCCTCGGTAATAAAAAGCGTTGAATTGAGTTTAAGTTCGTGGTTTGAATTAAAATGTACTCTACAATCGCGTAATTTTTTATTGTGTAAGCTTGCTTTTTTAGCCGTTTCGCGTGCTTTTTTTTGTACAACCGAAATGGCTTTTCGTTCTTTTTCAGATTCTAATATTTTTTGAAGTAAAATTTCTGCGGTTTGTGGATTTTTGTGTAAATAATTATCGAGTTGTTCTTTGATAAAATCGCCAATAAAATTTCGAATACTGGGACCATTGGGTCCTACATCTTTTGAGCCAAGTTTGGTTTTTGTTTGCGATTCAAAAACGGGTTCTTCGATTCGAATGCTCAAAGCTGCAATAAGCGAAGTTTTTATGTCGGCAACATCAAAATCTTTTTTATAAAATTCACGAATGGTTTTAGCAAAAGCTTCTTTAAATGCTAATAAGTGAGTTCCTCCTTGTGTTGTATGTTGTCCATTGACAAAAGTAAAATATTCGTCGATATAACTATCGCCATGTGTAAATGCTATTTCGATGTCTTCGCCAATAAGATGAATGATGGGGTATAGTGCTTCGGTATTAAGATTTTCGTTTAGTAAATCGGCTAAACCATTGACCGATATATAATCTTGTTGATTGAATTGAATTTTTAAGCCTCGATTTAGAAAAACATAGTTTTTTACCATGGTTTCAATGTAATCGAGATTGAAATGAAAATCGCCAAAGAGTTCTGAGTCGGGCACAAAAATAACTTCGGTACCATTGGGTTTATTGCTATTCGATTGATGATCGCTAATAAGTTCGCCACGTGAAAATACCAGTTCACGCATTTGTTTATCGCGGTATGAACGAATGATGAACGATTGAGATAGAGCATTCACCGCTTTTATACCCACACCATTTAAACCAACTGATTTTTTAAAAACTTTTGAATCGTATTTAGCACCGGTATTCATTTTAGATGCTACATCGAGTAGTTTTCCGAGGGGAATACCTCGTCCATAATCTCTAACGTGAATTTGTTGGTTATTGCATTCGAGTTCAATCATTTTGCCATATCCCATTGCAAATTCATCGATTGAGTTATCGACTACTTCTTTAATAAGCACATATATACCATCGTCTCTAAAGCTGCCGTCGCCAAGTTTACCGATATACATTCCCGGACGTTTGCGTATGTGTTCACGCCAATCGAGCGTTTTGATTGAATCTTCTGAGTAGTTTTCGACCATCTGCCAAATAATTTTCACAAAGATAATGTTTTTTAAAGCTGGAAAAGATTTAAAAAATCAACAATTTATACACCGATTTATTGACATTTTAAGATAATATTAAATTTTTGTTTCAACTATTTTAATGAGATATATCTTATTTTTAATTATTTTTTTACTATAAATTTGTTCGTTAAAAGAACTTTAAAATAAGTCAATTTGAAAATAACTTTTCTTGGTACTGGTACATCTCAGGGGGTACCTGTTATTGCGTGCGATTGTGATGTTTGTAAATCAAATGATTTGCACGATAAACGCTTACGCTCGTCCGTAATGATAGAAGTTGCTGGTAAAGTTATTGTTATTGATACAGGACCCGATTTTCGACAACAAATGTTGCGCGAAAATGTTAAGAAATTAGATGCGATATTATTTACACACGAACACAAAGATCATATTGCCGGTTTAGACGATATTCGTTCGTTTAATTGGCTTTATAAAAAACCAATGGATATTTATGCCGAAAAGAGAGTGCTCCATGCTTTGCAAATTGAATACTCATACGTTTTTGCTGAAGACAAATATCCTGGTATCCCTCAGATGACCTTACACGAAATTAACGAAAATCCATTCTTTATTGACCATATAAATATTATTCCTATACGAGCATTACACTATAAATTGCCTGTTTTAGGTTTTCGCATTCATAATTTTGCCTACATTACCGATGCAAATTTTATAGAAGAAAAAGAATTACAAAAGGTTAGGGGAGTAAAATGCTTTGTAATTAATGCGTTACGTAAAAAAGAACATATTTCACACTTTAATTTGCAGCAAGCAATAGAAATAGCTAATAAAGTTGGTGCTGAGCAAACATATTTAACTCATATTAGTCATTTAATGGGATTTCATCACAAAATTAATGCTGAACTACCTAAACATATTAGAATGGCATACGACGGACTTGTTTTAACTTTGTAAACTATTGCGTTCGCACCAAAAGTCCAGGGTAAATTTCAATAATTATATCATTAGCATTAAGCTCATTATCAAAATAAGGTAAAGGAATATTGTTTAAATAAAAATAAGGTCCCCATTCGTCATTAATTATTAACATTTGATAATATGGATAAATTGACCATTCGTATGGATTTAAAATATTTTGTTGAATTATTGTATCTAATAT
The DNA here is from genome assembly GCA_013314715.1 of Bacteroidales bacterium. Lineage (NCBI taxonomy): Bacteria > Pseudomonadati > Bacteroidota > Bacteroidia > Bacteroidales > Bacteroidales bacterium. The sequence continues at coordinate 45,531 of JABUFC010000015.1, forward strand.
AGTATCAATTTGGGTTTTAACTTGGTTGTTTTCTGTATATGCAATGTGTCTTATGACTTTATTTTCGAAATAATTAAAATCTACATAATTAATTTTAGAAAAAGTTATAGCATCTAAACGTTGTAATTTATGGTTTTGATATTTAAAATATAAATAATGTTCCAACGAGCTTAAAGTAGTATCAATATTTTGAAGTGTGCTATCCCAGCTGCATAAACGCCACATAAGTTTATAACAATAACCATCATTATCGTAATCGGCAATATACTCTTTTATGTTTATTTGAGGACTAAAAGCTGGGTGTAATTTAATCCATTCAATGTTAATAGGTACAAAAAATCTAATATTTTTAATTTGATTTTTTTTTATATATTCATGATTAATAATAACTTTAGAATTTTGTGCGTAGCATTTAAAAAAAAGATTAGTTAAAGTAAATAATAAAATAATATTTATTAATATTCTGTATATCAATATTATTTATTTTTATGAAGTGTGTCTGGTGAGATAATACGCATTGAGTCTTTTTCTTCTAAATTTTTAACAACAGGATCACGTTCTTCAATAATTTTAACTTTAGAAGGAGGAGTCGTTCTACAAAAATTAAATAATATAAAAAGAACTATAAAAATGCTAAAGATGATAATTTTATTCTTCATCTTTTTCTCCTTGCTTTTCGTCGTTTTCAGCGGCTTTTGCTTTACTTTGTTTACTTTCTGGCGAATCATTTGTACTTACTCTTCGTAAAACACCTTCGAGTTGGAACCCTGGTGTTTTATATCCGGCTTCTTCTTTTTTATCGGTAAAGAAAACACGTCCTTGTATATTGTATTGAATACCCATATCATCATCATGTAAAAGACTGTCTTCTGTGCTTTTAGTTAAATAAACAGAGAAGTTAGAGAATCCCCACTTTTTAAATTTCCATTTACAATTCCACTCTTCGTATTCTTCTTTTTTATCGGTTTTATATACAACAATATCGGCATCTTCGGGTTTATCTACAACCAGCAATACCAAATTGGCATCACCTGGATGTGTCATTTCTATAACCGTTTGATTTTTAGCTATATACGACACTAACAGGCTAAGAAATATAAATAAAAAAATTTTCATATATAAAACTCAATTATTTTCTGAACAAATTTAATACTTAAAAAAATAAATTTCAATAGGTATATACGAATATTTTTTAACTTAGTTTTGTTTATTTTATTGTACATCTATTTTGGCAACTGTTACATGTTGAATTTTTCTTAGAATGAAAAAATTGCCATGTTTTTTTTATTGCGTACATATACGAAACGATAATAATAAAAATACCAATAAAATCGAAAATTATAGTAGCCATGTTAAAATATTTTTAGTTAAAAAAGCTATAAACCAAGCTAACGAAGTTGTAAATATAATTTCAAATATAGCCCATTTCCAATTGTCAGATTCTTTTTTTATGGCAGCAATAACTGCTACACAAGGAAAGTAAATTAAGACAAACATTAAAAAGGCGAATATTGTTGGAATTGAAAATAAAATATTGCCGTCGCTGTCTTTAGCTTTTAAAATAGCTTGGTTAAGTGATGTTTGATTGTTACTTAAATCATTTTCATTAAACAAAACAGCCATGGTGCTAACAACCACTTCTTTACCTGAAATTCCGGTGAGTAAGCTAACAGTAATACGCCAATCGAACCCGAGAGGTGCCATTATGGGTTCAATTGTTTTACCAATTTGACCTAAATATGAGTATTGAATATTATATTGTTTATAGGCAATATATAACTTATTTAAATCTTGTTTTTGTTCAGATGAAAGAATTTTATTGTGAATTTGTTGCTCAATTTTATGAATTTGTGGCTTATTTTTGGGACTAAAAGGATAATAACTTAACGTCCATATAATTATAGAAGCAACTAAAATAATGCCCGACATTTTTTTTAAGTATTGTTTGGCTTTTTGCCACATATGACGTAATAAATTGCGGGAAGTAGGAATACGATAGGGTGGCAATTCCATCACAAATGGGACTTCATTTTTCTTAAAAAAAGTTTTTTTAAACAATAATGAAATAATACCAGCCAATAATATTCCAACAATATAAATGAGAAAGATAACCGTTCCTGCATGATGATTAAAAAATGTGCTAGTAATTAAAATATAAATAGGCAAACGTGCACTACATGACATAAAGGGGTTGATAAGCATTGTAACGATTCTATCATTTCTGCTTTCGATTGTTCGGGTAGCCATTATAGCGGGCACATTGCAGCCAAATCCCATAAATAATGGGATAAACGATTTGCCATGTAAACCAATGATGTGCATTACTTTGTCCATAATAAAAGCTGCACGAGCCATATAGCCTGTATCTTCCATTATGGCAATAAAAAAGAAAAGAAGTAGGATATTAGGTAAAAATACAAGAACTCCCCCAACACCATTAAAAATTCCATCAATAAGTAAATCTTTAAAAATACTATCTGGTAAGTTATTGTTTGCAAGTGTACTTAAAAGTTCGACTGCTTTTTCAATCCACATCACTGGATATTGCCCAATAAAAAAGGTTCCTTCAAAAGTTAGCCATAATAAAGAGAAAAATATAGGAAGTCCCAAATAGCGGTTAATGAGTACTTTATCTATTTTTTTTGAAATTTGTTTTAGCGGTTGCTTATTTTTTTTGTAGGTTTCTTTAAGTGCACCTTCAATAAACCCATATTTTGCATCGGTAATAATAGTCTCTACTGATTCTCCGAAATCTTTTTCTAAATGTTTTATTTGACGTTCGACAATTTGTTTTATCTCTTTGTAATTAGGGCATTTGTTTATAATATTTTCTATGTCTTTATCTTTTTCGAGTAATTTTAATGCAACATAACGCGAAGAATAACGATCAAGAAAACTACGATTTTTTTTAAGTTCGTTTTGTATGAGTTCTATTGCATTTTCTATGTTTTCGCCATAATAAATATGGATATGCCGGTATAATGAGTTTTTATCTTCGTATATTTCAATTACTTGATCAAAAAGTGCAAATATGCCTCGTCCTTTTGAGCTAACTGTTGGTACCATTGGAATACCTAGCATTGCCCCTAGCTTGCTATAATTAAAATGGTCGCCTTTTTTTTCAAGTTCGTCAAACATATTTAAAGCGACCACAACGCGCATATCCATATCAATAAGTTGTGTGGTGAGGAATAAATTACGTTCTAAATTTGAACTATCGATTACGTTAATTATAACGTCGGGTAATTCGTTCATTAAATGATTGCGTACATATAATTCCTCAGGCGTATAAGCAGCAAGTGAATATGTGCCAGGTAAATCAGTAATTTCAAAAATATAATTTTTATATCGATAGGTTCCTTTTTTTAAATCAACTGTAACGCCACTATAATTGCCTACATGTTCTCTTAGTCCAGTACAATAGTTAAATAAAGTTGTTTTGCCAGAATTTGGATTGCCTACCAATGCAACATGAATGGTGTGCGATTTTTCTCGCAATGTTGGTATTTCTTCTAATATTTGTTCAAAAGTAGTAGCATTGGGGTTTCTAATATTTAGTTCTTGATTAAAGTATTCTACTTCAATTAATGATGCTTCGCTTTTTCGTAATGTTACTTCTGAATCCATTACTTTAAAAGCAATAGGATCGTTGAGCGGAGCTTGTTGTAAATATTCTACAATTTTACCCTTAACGAACCCCATTTCGAGAATACGTTTACGAAAACTACCACGTCCTTTAACTCTAATAATAATCGCCTTTTCGCCAGGTTTTAATTCCGATAGTAGCATCAAACAGTAGATTTATGCAAAAATATGGCATTCTTTTACTTTAAACTATACCCAAAACTAGGTATTTTTAGCTTCATGCTTTTTTAATGAATTTAAAAATCTTATGTACATTTGCAGCAAATAATAAAACATGTCAAGTTTATTAAAAATTGATTCTATATCGAAAGCATATACGAATAAAGTAGCTTTATCGAATGTTTCATTTAATGTAGAAGAAGGTAGCATTTTTGGATTGCTGGGTCCAAATGGTGCAGGAAAAACTACGTTAATACGTATTATAAACCAAATTACAATTCCCGATGAAGGACACGTTTATTTAAAAGATCATTTAATACAGAGTAGAGATATTATACAATTTGGTTATTTGCCAGAAGAACGTGGTTTATACAAAAAAATGAAAGTAGGAGAACAGGCTTTATATCTTGCTCAATTAAAAGGTATGCCTCGCAAAGATGCATTAAAAGAATTAAAAAAATGGTTCGATAAATTTGATATAGCTGCTTGGTGGGATAAAAAAGTTGAAGAATTATCGAAAGGAATGCAGCAAAAAGTACAATTTATTATTTCTGTGTTGCATAAGCCATCGGTTTTAATTTTTGATGAGCCATTTTCAGGTTTTGACCCTATAAATACCAATCTTATTAAGCAAGAACTACTTCATATGAAAAATGAAGGTGTAACCATTTTGTTATCTACCCACAATATGGCTTCGGTTGAAGAATTATGCGACGAAATTGTGCTCATTAATTCTTCAAAAAATGTATTAAATGGTAAAGTAAGTGAAATAAAGCAACTCTATAAAGAGCACCTATACGAAGTAGAATTTAATGGTTTTGTCAATATTATTGAAATGGCTCATCGCTATCAATACGAAATAATAAGCCATATAGAAACCAACCAAGTTCATAAAATTGTACTACGTTTGCTCGACAAAGAAGTTCATACTAATACACTTATTAAGGCTTTACTCGACGTTGGAACCATGGTTTCATTTAAAGAACTTTTACCTACCATGGACGAAATATTTATTAAAGTTGTAAATCAAACTAAAGATTCAGTTAAATATGAAGAAAATTAAATTAATTATATATCGCGAGTATATAACTCGTATCAGAAAAAAATCGTTTATAGTAATGAGTTTACTCGGACCGATATTAATGGCTGCATTGTTTGTAGTACCGGTGTGGGTAACATCGTTAGAAGATGAAGAAGATAAGCTTATCGCTGTTGTTGATAGTTCGCATTTATTTCGTCAACTTTTACCCGAAACTGAAAAAATTCATTTTCTTTATTTAGAAAATTATAGTCTCGAAAAAGCTGAAAAAGAGATGACCAAAAATCATTACTATGCTGTTTTATATATTCCATCTAGTATATTATCGAGTCCTATTGTTACACTTTCGTCACCCAAGCAACCTAGTTTATCATTAAGAATGCACATTATATCGTCATTAAAAAGCCAAATAGAAAGTTTTAAACTGATTAAAAAAAATATTGACCCTGAGGTTATTCAGTCAGTGAAAACCGATGTAAAAGTAGGAGTAGTAAAACTGAATGACGATGGTACACGTGAAGAAAAATCGTCTGATATGCAAATGATACTTGGTTTTATTGGTGGTTTACTTATATATATGTTTATTTTTATGTATGGTGCTCAAGTTATGCGTGGAGTTATTGAAGAAAAAACAAATAGAATAGTCGAAGTTATTATATCATCGGTTAAGCCATTTCAACTTATGATGGGTAAAATTATTGGAATTGCAATGGTAGGGCTAACGCAATTTATTATTTGGGGGATACTTACATTTACCTTAATAAGTATAGCTTCTTCGTTAATAGTAAAAGATAAAGATATATTCAAACAACAAGTACAAAGCGTTAGCATTATGAATAAAGCCAATAACAACAACTCGAATATTCATGCAGACTTTTCAGAAGATGAGGTTTCGGCTATTTTCAAATCATTAAATCAGATCGATTTTGGAGTAATGATAGGTTCATTTTTATTCTTTTTTATTTTCGGTTATTTAATGTATTCGGCTTTATTTGCGGCTATTGGAGGAGCTGTAGATAATGAGGCAGACACCCAACAATTTATGTTACCTATAACTATTCCGCTTATACTTTCTATAGTCATGATGTCAAATATAACAACTAATCTCGAAGGACCTATTGCATTTTGGTTTTCAATTATACCTCTTACAAGTCCCGTGGTTATGATGATGCGAATTCCTTTTGGTGTACCATGGTCAGAAGCTATTTTATCAGGAACTTTATTGATTGTAACATTTATTTTTACTACATGGTTGGCTGGAAAAATATATAAAACCGGTATTCTACTTTATGGTAAAAAAGTTACTTATAAAGATTTATATAAATGGATTAAAATGAATAATTAAGAATTTGAATAAAATAAAGATATGAATTGCGCGGTTATTGATTTAGGTACGAATACTTTTAATTTACTTATTGCGAATGCGGTCAATGGAAGAATGAATGAAATAATTCGCGAAAAACGAACAGTAAAAATAGGCAAGGGAGGGTTAAACAATAATATTATTGCATCAGATGCATACAAAAGAGCCATTGAAGCAATTAAAGAATATGCTAATTTGATTCAACAATACCATGTACACCGCACTAAAATAATAGCCACATCAGCATTTAGAACAACTGAAAACGGACCGCAATTAGCTTCCGAAATAGAGAACATTATTCATTCTACTGTTGAAATTATTGATGGAAATAAAGAAGCAGAATATATCTATTATGGTATTCGTGAAGCGGTTCCATTAACCGATAAAAAAGTCTTAATGTTAGATATTGGAGGTGGAAGTAACGAATTGATTATTGCTAATAAAGAAAAAATATTTTGGAAAGAAAGTTATAAATTAGGAATTTCACGATTAATTGAACATTTTCATCCTAATGACCCAATGACGCCTCAAGAAATTGAACAAATTGCATTGTTTATTCGAAACGAATTAGCCACTTTAAAAACAGCATTAGAAAGTTATCCCACCAACACTTTAGTTGGATCATCGGGCTCGTTTGATACTATCAGCAATATATTACATTTTAAGCAAGTAGGAAAACCTTTAGATTTATCGCAGACCTGGAATGCTTTAAACATTATGCAATTTGGACGTTTGCTCGATTTGTTAATTATATCGTCATCTGAACAACGTAAGGACATTCAAGGTATGGACATGAGCCGTCTTGAGATGATTCCTATTGCAGCTTTGTTTATTCGCATTGTACTTGAGTTTTTTAAATGCCAGTATGTATTTCATTCTGCTTATGCCATTAAAGAAGGAGTTTGGTTTCAAACTTTTTTAAAGTAAATGTGGAATGATCAATAAATGTAACTATTTATTTACTAATACTAAAGCGTTTTACAATAGATATATCTTTGTTGCTTATTTTCATTAAATATATACCAGATGGTAAATTAGAAACATTTAACAGAACTTCACCATTAAAATTATTAAAGGGCATATAGCTATACACTTTTTCTCCAAGTAAATTAAATATTTCAATATGCATAATTTCAAAAAAATTATTTTTAATTATGATATTATCATAGGCTGGGATAGGGAAGAGTATTGTATTATGTTCCATATACTGATAACTATTAGAAGTATTGCCCAATAAAATATAATCAATCCAAAACATAAGACTATCGCGGGTAGATGCAGGATAAATACACTCAAAGGGCACAGCCATATAGACCATTTTGTGCATGATGTAAGTTCCAAGCGATTTATTGGGAAATGCCGAATAGTAGCCCCAATTATATGCAGGACTTATTGCCGATACGACATCAGGATAACGAACATTGTAAGTGCCATGTGTACCATTATCGAAAGTAAAAGGCATATTCACGAGCGATGGTATGGATACTATGCCATTGTAATATGTCGAAGCTTGATTATTGGGGGCATCTTCAACATAATTGGCAAATAAATATTGGTAATAAAAATCCTTGTCGGAACTTGAACCTAGATGATCCAGATCCCAGCCAATTTCAGAACCACTAACAAAATAAGGAACTTGGATTTGGGCAAATAACTGTTGTTCAGTGTTTGAAAAAGTTTCGTTTACGCTGCTTTCTTCGCCCAGAATAAAATCTACTGCATCATAATCGTTGATATTGACTAATTGCATTTGCCAAGCTTCATTTGTTATTGAATGAAACGTACGTCCTATACGATGTAATGCTGTTCCATGTTGAATAACATAATCATATGTATTGGCACCTGTATTTCTGTCAAATCCATTTACAATAATGTATTCAGGCGAAGAATTCCCGATATTAGCAGATAAAACTTCTGAATAAGGTGATACTCCACCATTGTTACTAATAGCAGCTATTTTAAAGTAATATAAGCTATCAGATGTTGGTACTGAAAAAAGGATATTGTTACCTTGACGATGTTGCGGTATTGAGAAACATTTACCATCATTGCTTAATGCAACATTATAGCCCCAAACCGTACTATCGTATTTAACCTTAAGCACAATTTGATTAATTCCATTACTAAAAACACCCCATGCTGTTGGAGTTGCAATATTAGGAGGTGTAACGGGGTAACGAGGCGTTGCAATGCTTCCTTCATCGCTTAAAAGGCTGTTCAAGGTAGAGGAAGTTAATATTTCTTGTACAGTTTTCATGCATCCGTTTACAAGCAATTCATTCTGAATAAGTCGAATACCATGACTATAGTCGGCATAGGTTTCTTCGTGTCCATAATATAAAGGCTGAATGGGTGTTCCGTTCTGATAATGCCAGCCATAAATAACAACCCTACCCGGTGCAGGATTACCATATATATGATTGGAGATGATAACATCTTTTTTATCGCCTGCTACCAGTTCGCCCAAAGGATGTTGCGGAAAAAAAGTTTGTCGCTGTGCCCATACCATAGAATCGTGTTTTGCAAAGACCGGAACAGTTGTCATTTGTGAACTTGGGGGTATGGTTTGAGGAGACATTTTTACGGTTGCATTCTTCCAGATTATGTCTGACATTTTGCGTGTGGGTAAGCTAAAACCCATATAATCGGCGATTTTTTGAGCCAGCAGTGGTGTCATAGGACAAAGAAAATAGTCGCTATCGCAGCCCAATGCCATATAATCGGGAGTAACAAAATATGTTACATAATAAGTTGTGCCCGAAACCATTACGGTATCGTAAACTGGTACTAATGTTCGCAAAAAATCAGGAATATTTCCATTTTTTATTTCGTTAAAAATAGTGTCTTCTCGAGCGGTTAAAGATAGTGGTGTAAGCTTTGCCACTATTTGCGATCCATTCAGCGCTTGAGGATTTCTAGCCGGTAGTGGCAATGTTTGTGAAAATGAATATATTGATGAAAAAACAACTATAAAGGTAAACCATTTTCTCATACTAAATTTTTTAGTAAAGTTCACGTCCGTATAAAAATAATTTTTAAAAATTAAAAAAGTAGGAGTTGGTAACACTTCAAAAATGAAGTAATTTTATGTTGTCAATTAAAAACCCAACTTCTATGGTAAAGGTAAATATATTTTCTCAAACATTAAAGCTCTTTCGAAAAATTTATTGTAAAAATTGATTTATGGCAATGGTTAAATCAGTCATTTGTTAAAACTAAAAAAATTACGACCCACAACTATCATTATTTTCTGGATAACGGCTTCGGAATTACCTTCGGTGAGAACGCTACGCTTAGTTGGTGCAGCAGAGTCCGATGTTTTGCTTGCAAAACAGTAAAGGGCGAAGCTGCATCCTAATCGGGCTCTGTTACACCAATTCTCGTGATAGAAGCTGTACGCTTCATGCGGGAATAGGCATCGAACAAAGAACGTTATCCAGAGCTCGATTATTTCCGAAGCCGTCCCGAGTATTCGGGAGAGAGCAATAGGTTTTGAGAATTTAGAAATTTCTCACCAATCTCTTGCCCATGCTCAAAAAGGTTAGAACCTTCAACCCGCTTTAAAACTTCTCCATATCACAGAAATTTTAAATCGAAAAACCGTAAAGCGAAGCGTATTGCTCTCTATCGGTTGGCGTGTATGTGCAGTAGCGGATTAGATGCACTTTCCTGTCCGCTTAGCACAAAGTTTCTTAGAAACACAGATATTCGATATACCACTGCACCCGCTATTGGCACATACACGCTGTTAGCGGGTCGTTATTTTACTATCTGTCAAATATTTATGTTTTGTTCAGAAAGGTCGTTAATGTTTTTTATTACTGTAATTGATGGCGTGTCAATATACATATCACGATAAATATTTAATCCTTCTTCAGGATAAAGTTTGTCGAAAGCATATTGAATAAGTCGGCTTTCAATAATGTTCTTTTGTTGAATTGTGGTGGGTGCTCCAAATACAACACTTAGAATTGCTCCTGTTTCTGTCCCGTTTTGGTCAAACAGTCTTTTGATAAAAACTCTCATTTTGTTTTAGTTTTAAGGTTATTAAAATGGCAAATCATTCCAGTTTGCCTGTTCTGGTTCTACTGTTTTCTTTATACTTTTTTCTATAGTTTCAATGAATTTGATTGTATTTGAAACATTATTAAATATCAAAATACTCTCGTGATAATTCAATACAGGATTATCGTGAGCAAAACTTTTATTGTTTCTGATGTCGTTAAATGCTTCAATAACATTGATTGAATATTTAAGAATTTTCTCTGCCATTGCAGATTCAATTTGCTTGTTATCAGTTAAAAATTTGATATACTTTCCGAAAACTGCATTTAATGAGTCGGTTTTTTCATAAGAGATTTTGTGTTTATCGCAAAGTTCCCGCAGATACCGAAAAGTAAAAGTATGAAGCCTGTCTAAAGCTGCTTCGGGTTCGTTTTTCTCAATGCTTTCTCTTATTGATTTTGCAAGCAATTTAAAGTCTCTGTCGTCAACATTTGGTTGAATTGCGTCAATATGTTCAACAATGCTTTCTTGTTTAAGTCTTTCGGCAATTTTAACGCATTCTTTGTATAGGTTTTCTTCGTCTCTTGGGTCAAGCTCTCCTGTATGAACTTTTGAAAGCCAATAGTCACAAAACGCAGAGAGTAACTTTCCAACTGTATAGTTTGATTCAACTTTAATAAACTGTCTTAAGCGGTTAGCTTTTGAGTTTGATGCGTAATGATATTTTTCATCATCAATGTCAAGTCCGACCACTTCGCCAACAAATTCTTTAAAAGTCCGGTCAGAAAAGTCCATTACATAACCACTTTTCATCCCTAAAAACCTTTCAATAGTTGCTCGTTCTATGTAGGTTAAATCTGCCATTTTTTATTTCGTCAATATTGAAGAGTCGTTTTACAATGCCCGCTAACGGCCGACGCTATGAAAAGTTGCCGATTGCGGGCGATTTCCTATCAAGTTACACAAAAGTTGAAGCGGGCTACAATGCTTGAATACCCACTAAAACCCTTATGGCATATACACTTTGTTAGCGGTTCGTTGTTAACTTTTACGTTCAAAAATAACCTTTCCACTGAATTCAATGTTTTCTCCTAATAAAAGATTTTCTTTAAAGAAATGTAATTCAAAATAAATATGCTTACCTTTCCTATGCTTCATATCTTTTTCATCAAACCCAATTAGATGAATATAGTTGTCAAATAATTTTATTTCCAATTCTTCAATAATTTCCATTTTATCTCTTTCATATTTAATATTTGCAACTAAGTGTTCCGGAGTTCTTAATGAAAAAGTTAAAATACCCTTTGTAATTTCTTTTCTCTCGTTTTCCCATTCTCCAATCCAAGTACCAACAGATTTAAACAGTTTGTCAAAATATATTCTATTAGGTATATTACAATAAATTCTGTAAGCATCTTCTGGATTTATTGCTACTTCAAAAGCAAAGTTCATTCCTTGACAAATATCAGGGAAATCAGTATAACCTGATTTAATGTTTTTTCCAGTTAATTCAGTAATACCTGATTTAAGTCCATAAATATCTGATAAAATATGAGCTAACATATTAAGACATTCATAAGAATCTTTTTGGGGAGTGTTTTTACTTTTTTTTGAATGAACATATAAATTTCCAATATCATAAAGATTATGTAATATTTGTCTTGTATCAATTGAAAAATTGTCAGTTTTAGTAAAACCAACAAAATTAATTGCCTCAATTATTCTCTTTAAATTACTTTTGCCTTTGCCATTCTCTATTTTATAGTAATACTTATTATTTTGTTTGTCTAGTAAGTAAGAAGACTTTAATAGATTTCTAATATTTAGATCATCTATTTTTTTAATAATTTGGGCATCAAAATCATTCTTTTCTATTTCTTTGGGAATTACAAGAAAATCAACAAATGTACGGAACATTGGAATATCTAAAGAATCAAGATCACCAAAAGGATGTGAAGTTTTTGATAGTAAATCATAACATATCATTTCGGAGATTGAACGAGAGAGAATAATGGCTGCTTCATAAAACCCATCACGATAGAGCATTTTTGCTTGAAAGTAATATCTAATACACTTTGTATCTTTAAAATATTGAACATGTGTCACGCTTACCCATCTATTTATTTTTTCACTAATATTTTGTGTATATTCTTCTTTTATTGATTTAGCTATTTTTTCATAAGTACAATCAAATGCCATTTTCATCTTCTTGTTATTATGAAAATCCTTTATTTTCAACAATTCTTCAAATTCACTTATGTACTCTTTATTATCCATAATTTAATCTTTTAATAGCGTATAGTCTCTATTTTACAAATGACCGCTATCGGAAGCGCTGCAGGCCTTCGTTTTTGCCGACTTTCATCATTATTGTCAAAGCACTATGTTTAAAGCAAAAATGAGGCTTGCAGCGGGTTAGAAACCGTGCATGATTTTATTTTTAATAAATTTTGA
>JABUFC010000016.1 GCA_013314715.1 Bacteroidales bacterium
AGGATGGACAAAGGGCAAAATAGAAATAGCAGATTTCCCAATTACTTTTGATAATCATTTTTATTTTACATATCCAGTATTTTCTAATATTAGAATAGCCATTATTGGTGGCGATAATATCGATAATTTTAAAGCTTTTTTTTATTCCGACAGTAGTTTTCAAGCAAGTTATTACAATAGCGATAATATTCCATACAGTCGTTTAAGCTCATTTGAAATTATCATTCTGAATCAAATTAAAAATATAAGTTCAGGTTTGTGGACATCGCTAAAAAACTATGTTTCAAAAGGCGGAACGGTTATCGTTATTCCTTCAGACACATGGAACAAAGAAAATATCAATAGTTTTTTAGGCGAAATCGGATTTAATATACAGGGAGTTGACACCCATCGTCTAAGTATGCAAATCAATGCTTTTGAGCAAGATTTTTATGAAGGATTATTTTCTAAAAAAGATCAGCAAGTTAAAATGCCATGGGCTCGTAATATTCTTAACGTGAAATCGATAATGAATATCAAAAATGATGTACTTTTACAATTTGAGAACGGTCAAATAGCTTTTAGTCGTGTGTTTATTGAAAAGGGGAAATGGTATTTATTTAGTTTTTCGTTCGATAAAAAAAACACTGATTTTATTATTCATCCACTTTTTGTTGCTATTATGCATCGAATAATACAATTGTCGATTCCTCAAACAAATCTATATTACACGCTAAATTCTGATACTTACATTAAAATAAATGTCGATACCAATGTGAGCGAACATGGAGTTACTATTAAGAAAAATAATTCGCAAAAAGCTCTTATTCCAATGCAGCAACAATTATTCAATGAATTAATAATACAGATAAAAGAGCAAGATTTAGAAGATGGGATATATGAATTAAAAAACGAAAATGTTGTGTTGAATTATATTGCATTAAATTATAACCGACATGAGTCGAATATGGAATTTTATAATAGCAATGAGCTTATTAAATTTTTGAAAGATAGGAATATCGAAACTATTTTGTTAAAAACGGTTGAATCAGAAGAAATAAAAAGCACGATTCAATATTTAAATAACGGAATAAGCTTATGGAAATGGCTAATTGGATTTGCTTTATTCTTTTTAATTATAGAAATGGCATTACTTCGTTTTTGGAAAGTTTAAGCTTTGAAATTCAAAAATAAATATGTAGGTTTGCAGCAAACTAAAAATCAATTTTATATGGCTACAGCAGTTAAATCAAAAACAACAAAATCAACTTCAAGCGATTTTATAGCAAAAGAAGACAAATTTGGAGCACATAATTATCATCCACTACCAGTAGTTCTAGAACGAGGCGAAGGTGTGTATGTATGGGATGTAGAAGGGAAGCGTTATTATGATTTTTTGTCTGCTTATAGTGCTGTTAACCAAGGGCACTGCCATCCCAAAATTGTTAAAGCAATGATAGAACAAGCTCAAAAACTTGCTTTAACATCGCGTGCTTTTTATAATAACATGTTGGGTCAATACGAAGAGTTTATAACCAAGATGTTCGGATACGACAAAGTATTGCCTATGAATAGTGGCGCCGAAGGAGTAGAAACTGCGATGAAATTATGCCGTAAATGGGGATATGTAAAAAAAGGAGTTCGCGAAAACGAAGGAAAAATAATAGTTTGTCGCGACAATTTTCATGGACGCACCATTACCATTATTTCCATGTCAACCGATCCGGAATCGTATGGTCAGTATGGTCCGTTTACACCTGGTTTTATTACTGTTCCATACAATGATGTAGAAACTTTTAAAAATGTTATTGAATCAGATCCCAATATCATAGGTTTTCTTGTAGAACCTATTCAAGGCGAAGCTGGAGTTGTGGTTCCCGATGATAAATTTTTGAAAGAAACCTATAAACTATGCAAAAAACACAATGTATTATTTATTGCCGACGAAGTACAAACAGGAATTGCTCGTACAGGAAAATTATTAGCTTGCGATCATGTAGGTATTCGTCCTGATGTTGTTATTTTAGGCAAAGCTCTTTCTGGTGGTATGTATCCTATTTCTGCTGTATTAGCCGATAACGATATTATGCTTACTATTAAACCTGGCCAACATGGCTCAACTTTTGGTGGTAACCCATTGGCTGCTCGCATCGCTATTGCTGCGCTCGAAGTTGTACGAGATGAAAAGTTAGCCGATAATGCCGATAAAATGGGGAAAATTTTCCGCGAAGAACTTTCAAAAATAAAATCACCTATGATTGAAACAATTCGTGGAAAAGGTTTATTAAATGCAGTAGTTATTAAACCTATGAATGGAAAAGAAGCATGGGATGTTTGTTTGGCTATGAGAGATAATGGATTGTTAGCAAAACCAACACATCAACATATTATTCGCTTTGCACCACCTCTTGTGATAAATAAAGATCAAATTCTCGAAGCAGTAGATATTATTAAACGTAGCTTAAAGTCGTTCGAAAAAAATAAAAAATAAATTGATTATAGGCTTTCCGAAGGTTTGTTTTTATAATCTTCGGAAAGCTTTTTTATTGCAAGCATTTTTTTTATACTCTCTTTTACAGGGATAAAAGAATATTGAAGCACATCTTTAATTTTATCGTTACTATAGGCTAAGTCTTTATTCAATAATTTTGCAGTTTGTAAATTTATTACATAATTCTTTTTAGAGATTAACGATATTGCTTCGCCAACATATCCTAACATTAGTAGTTTTTTCTTGCCTATTGGTTTTAAGGGGGTATTAATTTTTAATTCTTCGCATATATAGGTATATAGTTTTTTATAACTAATATTTTCAGAGGTTAAAATAAATCGCTCATTGGTAATTGAAGTATTAAAAGTAAGATGTGTCATGATTTTTACAACATCGCTAATGTCAACAAAACTACCAGAACCACATGGATAATAGTATTGTCCTTCTTGGAGCCGTTTAACTATTGATGTAAAAGTTTTCCATTGACGACTATATCCTAAAATTACAGAAGGATTTACAATTACAGCAGGTAATCCCTCTTGTATGCCTCGCCAAACTTCTAGTTCGGCCAAACACTTGGATATTGTATAAGGATGGTCTGTTTTAAGAATTTCGAATGCAGCATTTTCTCTGCCAATGCCATCAATATTATTGGTAATACTTGCTATAGAACTTACATAGCAAAAACGTTTAACTCGATGCAGTAATGCAGCATTAACTACATTTTCGGTTATTTTAACGTTTTTTTTAATCATTTGTTCTCGCGTTTTACCGTTCAAATCAACTTGTGCAGCAGCATGAAATACAATGTCTATTCCGTTAAATGCTTCAAATACATCGTTATATTTTGATAAATGACAATCGACCCAATGGATTTTTTTAAACAATTGAGGAACTCCTTGTAATTGAAATACTTTTTGAGTATATGAAACATCCGATTTGTCTCTTTTAAAAGCAACAACTGCTAAATCTTTTTTAAGAAGCTCTATTAATAAATGAGAGCCAACAAAACCTGTTGAACCTGTAACAGCTATCATAATCCAAACAAAGGTAGGTATTTTTTGGTTTATTTAACACAATCATGTAGTTTTACATCATGAAATTTAATATTTTCTTAATCTATATTATATTTTTGGTAAACTTAGCTCACGCACAGCTTTTTCCCTATTTATATTATGGAATAGAGGAAAAAACAATTGAACGAAAAATTTATGGAGATTCAAATTTGCATGCGTCAGTAAAACCGTGGTTAATTCTTTTTAATGAATGGCAACAAATCGATTCAACTCGCCCTATGGTTAAGAATAAAAATATTACAGCTTTTGTAAAACCACTATTAAATATCGAAACAAATCAGAATTTTAATCAATTTTATCAAATAGGGACAGAGGCTTTAAGTTCGTTTGGCAAAAAAATATCGCTTCATCTATCATTGAGTCAATGTATTATAAAACCAGATTCGATTCTAATAAAAATGTATGATTCTATAGGGACATGGCCTCGATGGGGCTATGTTAAAAAAAATCGTTCGGTTTGGCTGCATACTCATTACGAAGGAAATTTATTTTGGCAAGCCTTGCCATATCTATCTTTCAGAACTGGGATAAGTCGACATTTTTTAGGAGATGGATACCGATCTTTGTTTTTGTCGGATAATACAGCTCCATATCCTTATATACTAGGAATTGCAAAAATTTGGAAAGTTGAATATCTGGTTTTGTATAGCTTCTTAAATGAGCCTCAATGGCATTATTTTAATGAGATTTATGAAAGAAAAAATAGTACTTTACATTATTTAAGTTGGAATATAAATAAGCGTTTTAATATTAATGCTTTCGAAACCGTTATTTGGCAAGTTAACGATTCTATAGGATATCGTGGTTTTGATATAAATTATATAAACCCTTTTATTTTTTTCCGTCCTATAGAATTTTCTCTTGGTTCACCTGATAATGTAATCATGGGCATAGGTTTTAGGTATCGTTTTTTTGAAAATTCACATTTATATGGACAATTTTTGCTTGATGAATTTAAGCTTAATGAATGGAAAGCAAATAACGGATGGTGGGGTAACAAATTTGGTTTTCAGCTTGGAATTAAAACATATAAATTGTTTAATAGCTCCAAGTGGTTTGCTTTGCTTGAATGCAATACAGTTAGACCATTTACATATACACATAGCGATTATTTAAGTAATTGGGGGCATATGCATCAACCTATGGCGCACCCACTTGGAGCTAATTTTATTGAATGGATATCACAATTGGCTTACAATACAAAGGCATGGACTTTCAGCTTACAATTGTTTTATCAGCGACAAGGTCGAAGTAATAACACATATAACGCAGGTGAAAATATTTATTGGTCGTATAATCAAAATAGGCAAGAATATGGCTATCATTTGCTTTCTGGAGCAAATGAAAACCTTAAACAAGTCAATCTTAGGATAAGCTATGAAATAAGCCGTCGTTTACATTTAAAAGGATATATTCAAACGATTATTATACATAAAAATTTTGAAACTTTTGATCAAAATACCCATTTATATTTAAATTTAGGCATTGCTCAAACTATATATAATTATCGGTAAAACTCCAAAATAAAAAGTCTTAAATAAAACAAAATAAACTTGTTTAAACAGCGATTTTATTGTATATTTGTTGTCCCAAAATTTGGGGCTGAAATGGTTTTGACAGCAAGTGAATGGAATTGTAAGCATGCCGAGCCATGAGAATACGCTCGTAAAACAGGTTCTCGAGCCAATAAATGGCAACGTTGATTATGCACTCGCTGCTTAATAAATAGCAGTTTATTCTTCTGGTCAAGGATCAGGAGAACGAGCACTTCGCGGAAGCCTTTCCCTGTGGCGTCCGGTTACGAAGTGTCGTAAAACGGGGATAGAATCGGCAGCGCTTCGATGCCGATTCGAAAATTAGAAGCTAAGGAATAAGTAGGTTGCTTATGACCAGCTTATTCCCGACAATCAAGCATAAGCTAAGCATGTAGAAAGCAGTTTGGTTCCTTGTTTGGACCCGGGTTCGACTCCCGGCAGCTCCACATCAATTTATATATTGTATTTATTATCGCTCTTTATAGAGTCGTTAATCAAAATAGAAGTTTGACAGATTAAATAAATGCTTAAAAAGCGTACATTTTAAGAAATTTAAATCGCTGTACCAATTTTTTTCTGCTTAAAAAAACAATGACAAAATGTTTGAATCCATTAAAGAAACTTTAAATCGGTTAAAACAATGCAATTCAAATAAAGAAAATATTCAATTTGCATGTAAGCATATATATTAATTTTTTTATTGAAGAGTTTTTTTTTATTTATCAAAAAAATAATTTTACTTAGCAACTATTTACTACTTTTATACGTCCAATAAGTTAAATAAATTAAAATAATCATGAAAAAAATTCTATTTAGCCTATTTTTGTCCATTGCTGCAATTAGCTTTGGAACAAACTATTCGTGGATTATGCTTCCTGGGTCCACAGAGGCAACAGCAATTTTTAAATCGTTAAGTGCTAAAAGCGATTACACTTCAACCAAAGTGGTGTTTTCTTTAGGCGCTTATAATTTAAGGGAAGTTACAACTCCTAAAGGGACTTCCTTTGTAGTAGAAGCTCCCCATGCAGCACGAATTATGAAAACTGGAGCACCCGATTTGCCACTTTATGCTAAGTCGGTTATTATTCCCGATGCCGACAATATGGAAGTTGTTGTTAAGCGTTCCAAGTACGTTGATGTTCCTAATGTTGATGTAGCACCATCTAAAGGTAATTTGCTTCGTAATGTAAACCCTGACGATGTGCCTTATAGCTATGGTATCGAGTATCAGCAAAATGCTTTTTATCCCACACAATTGGCTTATTTGCGTGAACCTTATATTTTACGCGATTTTAGAGCTCAAGCATTGGTAATTCAGCCGGTACAATACAATCCTGTAACAAAAACATTACGTATTTATTCTGAAATAGAGGTTGAAGTTAAATCGACGGCAACACCCGGATTAAATATTTTTAATCGAACTAAGGCATTAAGCAAAATCGATCAGGAATTTCATGAGATTTATAAACGTCAATTTGTAAATTATGAGAATACGCAAAAATATACCCCTTTGAGCGATTTACCAGGTAATATGCTTATTATTTGTTACGATAATTTTATGTCAACTATGCAGCCATTTGTAAATTGGAAAATAATGAAAGGAATACCCACCGAAATGGTTGCAGTTTCAACGGTAGGCAACAATGTTACATCATTAAAAAATTATATTACTAATTATTACAATACCAAAGGCTTAAAATATTTGCTATTAGTAGGCGATTTTGCACAAGTAACCTCTCCAACTGGCAGTTTTAGTGGCGTAACCGGTGCTAAAGACAATGAATATGCTTACATAACAGGTAATGATCATTACCAAGAATTTTTTGTCGGACGTTTTTCAGCAGAAACGACTGCTGATGTTCAGACACAGGTTGATCGTTCTATTTATTATGAAAAAATCTTATCCAGTGGCGATTGGTTAGCTTCTACTTTAGGAATTGGCTCAGATCAGGGACCCGGCGATGATAATGAGTACGATTATCAGCATATCCGAAACATGCAAACCGATTTAATGGGCTTTACCTACACTACTAAATACGAATTGTTTGATGGTAGCCAAGGCGGTTTAGATGCTTCGGGCAACCCAACTGCTGCCAATGTTTCAACTGTTGTTAACCCCGGTGTTGGAAGCATTTTATATTGTGGTCATGGAGGCGATACAGAATGGGTAACGACTGGTTTCTCAAATACTAACGCTACAGCATTAACCAATGTGAATAAACTACCGTTTATTTATACCGTTTCTTGTGTTGTAGGGCATTTTAATGCAGGTACTTGTTTTTGCGAAGCTTGGATGAGAGCCAAACAAACCTCTGGTCCTGCCGGAGCAATTGGTATATTTGGTTCTACTATTAACCAATCGTGGAACCCACCCATGCAAGCACAAGACGAAATGGTGGATATTTTAGTAGAATCATACACCAACAATATTAAACGTACTTTTGCCGGTATAGGTATTAATGGCTGTTTCAAAATGAATGACGAATCAGCCGATTATGATATGACCGATACATGGACCATTTTTGGTGATCCGAGTTTGATGATACGCACCAAAGCTCCTTTGACCATGACGGTTTCGCATGCTTCAACCATTACTTCAGGAACAAGTACAGTCGATGTTAATTGCTCTGTTAATGGAGCTTACATTGCTATAACCAAAAATAATCAAATACTCGGTACCGCTTATGTAAGCGGTGGGGTGGCTCATGTAACCCTTAATCCAGTTCCTTCAAATGTGGGCGACACGCTAACAGTTTGTGCTACTGCATTTAATTACACAACGTATATTGGAACCATTGAAGTGGTAGCCAACAATATTCCTGTAGATGCTCAACTTTATTCGGTAATAGAACCCGTTCAGAATTATTTCTGTGAAAATATTCAGATATCACCTAAAATTGTTTTACGTAATCAAGGCGTTAATACATTAGTTTCGGCTGTTTTAAATTATCAGTTAGATGGTGGAACCGTTGTTTCGCAAAACTGGACGGGAAGTTTAGCAACTGGACAACAAGATACCATAAACCTTTCTCCAATAACATTAACTATTGGCAATCATTCCCTTAGAACCTTTGTTTCTAATCCAAACAATGATAATGATGGATTCCCTACCAACGATGAAAAAATAGTCAATTTTACAGTTGTAGCGAATGGTGTTAGTGTTGATTTTGCTGCAAATAATGTATCAAGTTGTCAGGTTCCATTTACAGTTAATTTTACGAATCATAGTATCAATGCAAATTCATATTTATGGGACTTTGGCGATGGTACAACTAGCACAGAACCGAATCCTACGCATACCTATACAAGTTTAGGAAATTATAATGTTATGCTAACAGCGAATGCTGGTGCTTGTGGAAATTATACCGAAAATAAAGCAAATTATATTCAAATAGGAAGCCCAATTCCGAGTGTACAAGATACAATGGTATGTATTGGGAGTAATATTTCTTTAAATGCTACATCAACTGGAACAACTAATTGGTATGTTAATCAAAACGATGTATCACCCGTATTTACTGGAAATACTTATGTGCTAAATAATGTAACTCAGAATACTACGGTTTGGGTTGAGAATTTAGTAACCGCAACTCCAGTATATGGTGGTGAGATAGCTTCTACTATTAATGGGGGATTTTTTACATCGTCTGTTGAACATTATTTAATTTTTGACTGTACAAGTCCAGTTACACTTGTTTCGGTTGAAGTAAACGCTGGAGCTACAGGTAACCGTACCATACAATTACGCGATGCGAATAATAATGTTTTGCAAACAGCAACCATAAATATTCCGGCAGGTGTTAGTAGAATTACTTTAAATTTTAACATACCAGCTCAAAACGATTTACGTTTAGTGGGTCCTGTTTCGCCCAATTTATATCGAACCGGACCGGGTAATTGTTCTTATCCTTACAATATAGATAACAAAATTTTAATCAAAGCTAGTTCTGCCAGCACAAATCCTACAGGATATTATTATTATTTCTATTCTTGGGAAGTAAAAGGTGCTGATTGTATTAGCGAACGTATTCCTGTTAATGTAAATATCGATGAAGTATCGGTTAATATTACAGCTACGGACGAAAGCTCAAATGGTGCTTACGATGCCTCAGCAACAGCTAATCCTACAGGAACCGCTCCTTTTACCTATTCATGGAGCACAGGTGCAACTACTCAAACCATTACAGGTATTACGGCAGGAACCTACTCGGTAACAGTTACTGATGCTCTTGGATGTACTACAAGTGGAACCGTTACAGTTGTTTCAACAGGGATAAATGAAGCTAATGTTTTAAATTTTAGCATCATTCCAAATCCAGCTTCAGACTTTTTGCAAATCAATTTAGATAAGAAACTTAATGTTGAATATACCGTTTTTGATATTCATGGTAAAAAAGTTTTTGATACCCAATACTTTTCTAACCAGATAGTATTAAACATTGAATCATTGGCAAAAGGCATTTATATACTACAATTAAAATCAAGTGACTTTGTAGTTCAAAGAAAATTCATTAAACAGTAATCCATTAAACAAATTACAATCAAAAAGGCTGTCAAAAAAAAAGCAGCCTTTTTTTGTAACATTGAACTATTAAATATATAACTTATGTGTGTCAATACTGATATTTTAGTTTATTGATTTTAACTAGATATTTTAAAATATAGAGCCCTTTGCAAAACTAAAAAACGTACTTGTTTATTTTGATAAAAATCTCAAACTTATTTTAATTATTTGTATTGCTTTTTATCTATTACATTAGAACAATCTAAATAAAAAAAGCAATGTGTAACTCTCACGTCGTGGCAAGCGAACGTATCCCCTAACTGTCATTGCGATTCTTCTCTTAAAAAAGAGAAGAAGAAGCAATCTCCACCCCACACACAACACAATGGAAACGAGCATCGGGAAGATTGCTTCTCCCGATTTCTCGAGATCAAAACACCATGCCAACCCTTCATTTGCAATGACGGGAAGGGATGGCAATGACAAAAAAGAGTTTTGCAAAGGTCTCATATTATTTTCCAATGCTTTCTTAATAATATAAACAAACAGATGATATGACTATTTTAGGCTTTAGATATATTTAGTTATTTTTGTCAAAAAAATCTGTGACTTTTGCTGGATTAAATTTAAGCGACAAACCCTTGTTTCTTGCTCCCATGGAAGACGTAACAGATAGCACATTCCGCTATATCTGTAAAATGATGGGGGGGGTTGATGTTGTTTTTACTGAGTTTGTTTCTTCGGATGGGTTGGTATATAATGTAAAAAAAAGTTTTAAAAAGTTGCAAATATTTGATTATGAACGACCTATTGGTATTCAAATATATGGAAACATACCTGAGCGTATGGTTGAAGCAGCTAAAATGGTAGAAGAAGCACAACCCGATTTTATTGATATTAATTTTGGATGTCCAGTAAAAAAAATTGCAAACCGAGGAGCTGGAAGTGGCATGATGAAAAATGTTCCTCTCATGGTCGAAATAACCGAAAAAGTGGTTAAAGCAGTTAAAACACCAGTTACAGTTAAAACCCGCTTGGGATGGGATGAGCATTCCAAAAATATTCTCGAAATTGCCCTAAGATTACAGGATGTGGGCATTCAAGGTTTAACGATTCATGGACGTACAAGAAGTCAAATGTACACAGGAACAGCCGATTGGACTCTTATTGGCGAAGTAAAACATCATCCGCTGATTCATATCCCCATTATAGGTAATGGAGATGTTACAAGTCCTATTATTGCTCTAGAAAAACTACAACACTATGGCGTAGATGGCATTATGATAGGGCGTGGAAGCATTGGTAAACCTTGGATTTTTAAACAAATTAAACATTTTCTTGAAACAGGAGAGTTGCTTCCAGAGCCTACCATTGACGAAAAGATAGCCATAGTAAAAACGCATTTAATGAAATCTGTCGAAGATAAAGGTGAATATGGTGGTATTTTAACGATGCGTCGTCATTATGTGCAATATTTCAAGGGATTATTAAATAGTCGTCCACTACGTATCAGATTATTAACATCAGTTGATTTTCAAGAAAATTTAAAAATATTAGACGAAATACACGAACGCTATAAAAATAATTCAGAAAAATTAGACTAATGCAAACATTGTTTTTTATATTATCGAAGTTATTTAATTTTATTTTTTCGCCCTACACATGGATATTTTTACTTTTAATCTTTGCAATATTTACAAAAAAACCTAAACGCCAAAAGAAGTTGCTTATTATAACCTTTATTGTTTTTTATTTATTTTCGAATAATTTTATTCTAGATGAAGTAATGCGTTTGTGGGAAAAGCCTCCAGTAAAAATTGATGCAAACAAAAATCATTATACCTATGTTGTTGTACTAGGTGGTGTTATGAGTTATTATGACACAAAAAATCATCAAATAGGTTTTAATAGGAGTGTAGATCGGCTTATGCAAGGGATTAAAATGTTAAATCAAAAAATTGCTGATACACTAATTTTTACGGGTGGTGATGGCTCATTATTAAAAACCATAGGACCCGAAGGAGAGTATATTAAAAAATATCTTTCTGATATAGGTTTAGATACACTTCGAATTAAAATCGAAAGTCGATCGCAAAATACATACGAAAATGCTAAAAACACTTCGTTATTATTGCATCAACATCAAAATAAAATATTACTTATTACCTCGGCTTTTCATATGCGAAGAGCTATTGCTTGTTTTAAAAAACAAGGTATTAATGTTGACTATTATCCGGCAGATCGAATTGCTGGTAAACGTAAGTTTATAATCGATCATCTTTTAATACCACAGATAGAAACGATGGATCGTTGGAATTTGCTTATTCATGAATGGATAGGGTATTTTGTATATTGGATCGTTGGATATATCTAAATAATTTTAAAAAATCGAAAAACACTTGTTTGAATTTAAAAATAATATATCTTTGCAAAAATAAACACAATAAGTAATTATACTAAAAATCAAATAGTTATGTATTGGACACTTGAACTTGCATCGAAACTAGAAGATGCTCCATGGCCTGCAACCAAAGAAGAGTTAATTGATTATGCTATGCGAAGCGGTGCTCCGTTAGAAGTAATCGAAAACCTTCAAGAACTCGAAGACGACGGCGAAATTTACGAAAGTATTGAAGACATTTGGCCAGATTATCCTTCGAAAGAAGACTTTTTATTTAATGAAGATGAATATTAATGTTAAACCGGCTGGTGCCGGTTTTTTTATTCTTTAATTCATATGTATCAACGAGATAAAGCAATAAAAGACATTATACGCCACGACGAAATGGTAGATATTATCAAACGTTGTAAAATTTGTCATGTGGGTTTTGTGGATGGCGATAAACCTTATGTTTTGGGTTTTAACTTTGGATTTGATGGTAATAAAATATATTTGCATTGTGCCAAAGAAGGTTACAAGCTCGATATTTTAGCCAAGAATAACCATGTTTGCGTATATTTCGATACCGATCATGAGTTTTTTGCACGACACGAAGAAGTTGCGTGTAGCTATCGAATGCGTTATAAAAGTGTTATGGTAATGGGTAAGGCAAGTATTGTAAACAATTTACAACAAAAGGAGAACGCATTAAAAGTATTTATGAAACAATATAGCGATCGCGAATTTCAGTTTTCTAAACCTGCTTTAGAAAATGTAAATATTATAGTAATAGAAATTGAAAAAATGACGGGCAGAAAATTTGAATATTTATAAAAAAAACACTATGTTTACAACCTCATGTTTATATTCGAACAACATAGGGCTTTAAATATAGATGAATGGTTGCACGACCCTTACAATGGAACAATAATTTATGCCTATAAAGGTAGTATAAGTGCTTCGATAGTGTCTGAGTGTGTTCAAACATTAGAAGAATATATTGTAAAAAATGGTGAAGGCATTGTTTCAAAACCCAAAACAGCAGTTCATGTTACCATTGAGCTTATTCAAAATATTTTTCATCATAGCATGCCCTATTGGGGTATAGATAAATTTGGTGCTGTAAAGCTTATACATTTGCCCAATGGCTTATTGCTCGAATTTTTAAATGTTTTATCTAAAGACAAAGCCATTATACTTGGTGAGCGTATTCAACAATTAAATGTATTATCGAAAGAAGAGCTTAAAAAACTTCATTTGCTTATTTTAAGTAATAACGAATATTCTGTAAAAGGTGGAGGTGGATTGGGATTAGTCGATGTTGCTCGTAAAACAAGTTCAAAACTTTTAGCAGAATTTTATCCATTTGAAAAAAATAATTATCTTTACTTGTTGAAAATTCATTTAAATTGATATATATTTACAAAAAATTTTGATTATGGATCCAATAGTAATTGAAGGCACATCTAAAACACCATCGGTAAATTTTAATGCATCTACCGGAGTACTTGAATTAAAAGGTCGTTCAATACCTGAAAATTCTATTGAATTTTATAAACCACTTATTGAATGGATTGAAAAATATGGCACTGCACCACAAGCAAAAACGATTGTAAATGTGCAGTTAGAATACTTTAATACGAGCTCATCAAAATGTATCCTTGATGTTTTTAAACGTCTTGAAACTATTGCTAATAATGGGCATGATGTTGTTATTAATTGGCATTATGAAGAAGATGATGAAGACATGCTCGAAGCAGGAGAAGACTATCAAAGCATTATTAAAGTGCCTTTTAAAATGATAGAAGTAGAAGCATAAAAAATATAAAATGTAATAATAAGGGAAGGCTGTCTCAAAATAGAGTCAGCCTTTTTATGTTTTTAAAATATGGATACCTGTATTGGTAAGAAATAGTTTAATTGCAATTGCAAGCAGAATTACTCCAAAAACTTTGCGTAATATCATAATACCACTTTTGCCTAATATTTTTTCGAAAAAACGAGTAGATTTAATTACTATATAAACCAATAGCATATTTAGACTTAAGCCAATAAAAATATTGACATTATGAAATTCTGCTTTTAATGAAAGCAAGGTAGTAATAGAGCCGGCTCCTGCGATAAGCGGAAATGCAAGGGGTACAATGCTCGCACCATCGGGCGTGGTTCCTTTAAAAATTTCAATATCTAATACCATTTCTAAGGCAAGAACAAAAACAACAAAAGAACCTGCTATGGCGAATGAGTAAATATCTACTCCAAATATACCTAATAACGATTCGCCAAAAAAGAAAAATGCTAGCATAATAATATACGAAACCAACGACGCTTTTCCGGCTTGAACTTTGCCATATTTAGTTTTTAGATTTATAATAATTGGTATTGATCCTGTAATGTCTATTACAGCAAACAAAACCATAAAGACTGAAAATATTTCTTTAATACTAAAATGAGTAAATAGTTCTATCATTATTTTATAAGTTTTATTTCGTTAACTAAACGCGTTGCACCAGAGTATTTGTCAATAATAAATAAAACATAACGTGCATCAACACAGATGGTTCGTTGTAGGTTTGGTTCGTAGTTGATGTCGCCACTCATTGCTTCCCAGTTGCCATCAAAGGCAATTCCAATAAGGTTTCCGTCGGCATCTAATACACAACTGCCACTATTACCACCCGTAATATCGTTAGTAGTAATAAAACAAACAGGAACTGTCCCATGTTCATTAACATATTGGCCATAATCTTTATTTTTATATAATTCTTTAAGGCGAGTCGGAACATTGAATTCTTCATTTTTTACATCTTCTTTTTCCATAATACCATCAATTGTAGTGTAATAATCGTAGTGAACGGCATCGCGTGGGATATAATCTTTTACATTTCCATAACTTAAACGAATGGTAGAATTGGCATCAGGATAAAAAATACTATCAGGATGCATTTCCATTTGGGCTTTAATCCATAAACGTTCGGCTTCGTGCAAGCTGTCTTCGTTTATATTCATAAACCAATAAGTATAAAATGCATCTTGGGCTATTATGAAAAAAGGATCGTTATTTAATATTTTTATGTCAGGTTTTTCTAAAAATTTATTGAATCGTTGTTGGTCAGAGAAAATAGATTTTGCATAAATTTTATCGGCATAAACGCTAAAATTTCCTTTATATTTTTTTTCGACCAGATTCATAACATTCAGATGAAAGGTTGGTTGTATGTCTTGTGCATACATAGTGAATAAATTAACAAATAATTCTTTATCAATTTCAGCATCGAAATTTTTATAGAAATTATCCGACTGTTTTTTTATTTCTTCAATATAAGGTTTGATTGAATCCATGGGCATTTGGTATTGAAGCAATTCATATAATCCAAGAATTTTAAATGGGAAATAAACCAGTTCGCAACCGCCAAAAATAGCTTCGTTTAAGTATTGATAAGCTTTAATACTTTCTTTATATTCTTGATAATAATTCTTAATGACAAGCAATACGCTATCGTATTCTTCTTTTTTAGTTGGGTTTTGCATGAGCCATTGGTTAAATTTATCTTCTATGGCTTTCTTTTTATCTATTACTTTGTTGCGAATGAGCTGTTCGCGCTCGCCAATATAATATTTATAATAATTCGAACATTCGCTGTATTTAGAAGCATATTGAATTTTTGTTTTAGCCGATTTTTTCATGCCTTTTTCAATAATATCTAATTTTTTTGCTCGTATTTTAATGACAGAAGGTGCTACTATATCAATTTCGTTTTGAACAGCATACGAAGTCATGTATCGGTTTGTTGTGCCCGGGAATCCTATAGTCATGGCAAAATCACCTTGTTTAATGCCTTTGATACTGACATTTAAGTTTTTGATGGGTTGATATGGAACGTTTAAAGGTGAATATTTAGCTGGTTTTCCATCGGGTGAAGTATAAATTCTGAAAATTGAAAAATCGCCGGTATGGCGTGTCCACATCCAATTGTCGGTGTCGCCACCAAATTTGCCTATTGCCGAAGGCGGAGCACCTACTAATCGAACATCGTAAAAGGTTTTATACACAAATAGCAAATACTGATTACCTCCAAACATATCTACTATTTGATAATTATTTTCGGTATCTTCTGCAAATTCACTTTCAATGGTTCTGATTTTTTCTTCAATTTTTGCCAGTCGCTCATTCAAAGGCATTTTAGCATCGATGCCGTCTAATACATCGATAGTAACATCTTCTATTTTGACTAAAATAGAAGCACAAAGATCTTCGTTTGGTAATTCATCTTTAAAATCTTTGGCCCAAAAACCATCGACTAAATAATTATGCTCAAGGGTACTATGTTGTTGTATGGCATCGAAACCACAATGGTGATTAGTAAAAACAAGTCCCTTTGAAGAAACTAAACTTGCCGAACAGAAAAAACCTAATGGACTATCGACATTGCTTAAACCTACAATTGCATCTTTTAGCGAAGCATGATTGATATTGTAAATATCGTCGGGAGTTAATTTTAAACCTTGCTTTTTAATGTCTTCATATTTTTTGTTGATGAGCGATAATACCCACATGCCTTCGTCGGCGCTTGCTATAATGGTTAAAAACACAAACCAAAATAAAAATATTTTTTTCATGATTTTAATTAGTTACTTTGTTACAAAGATAATGCAAATAAAACCAAATTACTTACATAAATATTTTTTTCGAAAGAAGTATTTAAGTGGTCAGTTAATTCTAAGGGAAATTCTGCAATAAAATAGTAAAAATTGGTAGCCTTCAAATTAATCGTCGCAATGATCGCAGTTATAGCCTTTATTAATGATTTCCATTGCACGTAGGCTCATGCCCATGCTCGAAAATCCACCGTCGTGATAAAGGTTTTGCATAGTAACTTTTTTGGTTAAATCGCTAAAAAGTGTAACACAATAATCGGCACATTCGTCGGCAGTTGCATTACCGAGAGGCGACATTCGGTCCGAAAAATCCATTAGGTTGTTCATGCCTTTTACACCCTTACCGGCAGTTGTAAGCGTAGGCGACTGCGAAATAGTATTGATTCTAATTTTTTTGTCGCGTCCGTAAATATATCCAAAGCTACGAGCAATCGATTCGAGTGTTGCTTTGGCTTCGGCCATGTCGTTGTATCGGTAAAATGTGCGTTGAGCTGCTATATAGGTTAAAGCTACAACCGACCCCCATTCGTTAATAGCATCTAATTTTCGTGCTACTTGAAGCATTTTATGAAACGAAAGTGCTGATATATCGAGTGTTTTTAAAAAATAATCATAATCTAAATTGTCATACTTATTACTTTTTCGAACATTCATCGACATACCTATACTGTGTAAAAAAAAGTCGATTTTGCCACCAAAATGATGCATGGTGTTTTTAAAGACTTCTTCTATTTCTTTTACATTTGTTGCGTCAGCTGCGAAAAAAGGAACATTATATTTTTCGCAAAAGCTTTTAATTTCGCCCATGCGATAGGCAAGAGCTGTGTTTGACATGGTTATTTCAGCTCCTTCTTCAATACATCTTTCTGCTATTTTCCATGCAATAGATTGTTCATTAAGAGCACCGAAAATTATCCCTTTTTTTCCTTTGAGTAAATTATAAGCCATAATGTTAAAATTTTAATGCAAAATTATATATTTATTTTAATACAAATGTACATATTCACATTTATGCTGTGTTTATTGAATAATATGCTTAATTTATTAGTGTTAAATATATAAAAACCTTTGGTTAAAAGCATGAAGTTCTTTTATTGATTCGCAAAAAATACATACCTTTGAAGTTCATTTTTTATTAAAAATGAATAGTACCGAATACACATTATTAGCAAAAATTCAGAACCCTGATGATTTAAAACTTTTAAATCATCAGGAATTATTGCAATTAGCTTCCGAACTAAGAAAATATATTATTGAAGTTGTTTCGTGTAATCCAGGTCATTTAGGGGCAAGTCTCGGTGTAGTTGAATTGACAGTTGCTTTACATTATGTTTTTAATTCGCCATACGATAAAATAATATGGGATGTTGGTCATCAAGCATATGGTCATAAAATATTGACTGGAAGACGCGATGTTTTTCATACACAACGAAAAAAAGGAGGATTAAGTGGTTTTCCAACACCCAAAGAGAGTGAGCACGATGCATTTGGAGTTGGACATTCGTCAACTTCTATTTCGGCTGCTTTAGGAATGGCGATTGCCGATAAACTTAAAGGGATTACTAATCGGCAGATTGTTGCTGTTATTGGCGACGGAAGTATGACGGCTGGAATGGCTTTTGAAGCATTGAATAATGCTGGGGCTAGTAAAGCCAATATGATTGTCGTATTAAACGATAATCGAATGTCAATAAGCCCTAATGTGGGGGCTTTTAGTGAATACCTGCTCGATATTGCAACTTCTAATACATACAATAAAGTTAAAAACGATGTATGGCGAATTCTTGGTAAAGTAGAAATAGCTCAAAAAGCCGTACAAAAAATAGATAATGCTATAAAAAGTATTGTATTGCGACATAGCAATTTATTCGAAGCATTAGGATTTAGGTACTTTGGACCTGTAGATGGACATGATTTACTTTATTTAACAAGAATTTTAGACGATTTAAAAAAAATTCCTGGTCCTAAACTTTTACACATCATAACACAAAAAGGAAAAGGATTTAAAAAGGCCGAACAAGACCAAATTACCTTTCATGCTCCTGGTAAATTTAATAAAGATACTGGAGAACTTATTATTGAACAAACTGAAAAATCGTCTCCTTTAAATTATCAAGACGTTTTTGGTTATACTTTAGTAGAACTTGCGAAAAATAACGATAAAATTGTTGGGATAACGCCTGCAATGCTTACAGGTTGTTCTATGCATATTTTTCAGGAACATTTCCCCGATAGAACATTCGATGTTGGTATTGCCGAACAACATGCTGTTACTTTTTCGGCGGGCTTAGCTATTGCTGGTATGAAACCCTTTTGCAATATTTATTCGTCGTTTATGCAACGTGCTTACGATCAGGCAATACACGATGTTATATTGCAAGATTTACCCGTGATATTTTGCTTAGATAGAGGTGGATTAGTTGGAGCAGATGGGGCTACTCATCAAGGTGCTTTCGATATAGCATATTTTCGTTGTATCCCTAATATCGTTATAGCAGCGCCTAAAGACGAAATAGAATTACGGAATATGATGTTTGTTGCATCACAATATCAACATCCGATGGTTATTCGTTACCCTCGTGGCAAAGGTGTTCATACTAATTGGCAACAACCATTTCAAACGATTGAAATAGGTAAAGGCGAAAAATTATTAGAAGGTGATCAAGTCGTAATTTTAGCTTTAGGCCATCCGGTAAATTTTGCATTAAGAGCTGCCAAAAAATTGGCTGAACAACATATTAATATTGGTGTTTACAATATGCGATATGCCAAACCCATTGACTTAGATTTATTATTAGAAGCTTGCCATAAATATAAACATATTATTACTATCGAAGATGGTACAATTATAGGAGGCTTTGGAAGTGGTGTTTTAGAAATAATGCAAGAAAATGAATTAAAAAACAATGTAATTCGTTTAGGAATACCCGATAAATTTATTGAACATGCTACTCAAATGGAACAATATCAGGAATGTGGCTTTAATACCCATGCAATTGTAGAAACAGTAAAATCTTTGATGGAAAAAAATCTTTAATATATTGCTTGTTTATTAAATAAATGTTAAGTTAAGTATTTATTGCTCTAATTTTGGTTTTGAACGATTAAACTTAACAATAAAAAGTAATTCGTGTGAGCCAATACTATGTTTTCTTATTTCATTAATGGAATAATCGTAGGCATAACCGAATACAAAGCGATCTTTGCGAATACCAGCATTAATAACAATGGCATCTTGTGTACGGTATCCTAATCCAACCCAAAATGATTGTTTATATATACCTTTAACATTCATTTCTCCTTGAAAAACACCCGATTCAATATATTTTACAAGTACAGAAGGTTCGATAGAATAATTGTTGTTAATATCATATATATAACCACCATTTAAAAAATAATGACGTACTTGTCGATTTTCAAGTATATTTTCCGTCATCATATCTACTTTTCGGTTAAAAAGCTGATAAGCAGCTAAACCAGCATAATAATGTTCGTTATAATAATAGATGCCAAATGCCGCATCGGGAGTGATAAGTTTTTCGCTACCATAAATAACGGCATTATCGTCTTGCTCTTCGAGTTTTAAAAGACTTTTATTAAGATAAACTTGATATAATTGAGCAGAGAGTCCTAAAGATAATTTATCGCCATTGGCACCTAATTTTAGATGATAAGCATAAGTGGCTTCGATACCCATTTTTGAAAGAGGACCCGTAGCATAATTAAATATTTTACCTCCTAAACCAACATTGTCTGATGCCTGAAAATGTGAGCTTATACTTTGCATAGCAGGAGCATCGTCCATGCCAGACCACCATCTTTTATAGTTGAAAACAAGAGGACTATAATTTTTGGTGCCCGCTACTGCAGGATTTACCATATAATTGTTTTCCATAAATTGACTTAATGAGGGAATTTGTTGAGCATTTAGGGTTATGGACATTAAAGTTACAATTACAATAATAAAAATATTTTTTGCCATATTTAATATCTATTTTAAGACGTTAAAGGTATAACTTTTTTTTTAAAAATAAAAATTTTGTTATTAATGAACTAAATTACATTCAGTTTACATAAATTTGTAGAGAAAATAAAATGAAAAAACTGCTGTTTGCACCTTTCGACTTGCTTTCGCATTACTTACGATGTTTAAGTATTGCAAATTATTTAGACAAAAATCAATATGAAATCGTTTTTCTTCGTTCGCAGCGTTATCAAAGTTTTGTCGAAGCAAATGGCTACAAAATTACAAACGCTACGGTAAATGCATACGAAAATGTTGTTTCAAAAGCATCAAAATTTAATTTTAGTTGGATTAATAAGCAATCCGTTCGACAAACGGTTAATTCTTTTATTCAAGTTATAGAAGACGAAAAACCTGATATTCTTTTTTCGGATACTTTTTTAGGAGCTAAAATAGTTGCAGAAAAACTCAATCTGAACCATGTTGCTTTATTGAATGCTTATGTTACTAATTATTATGCCGGGCTTCGAGACGTGCCCCATCACCATAAAGCCATCCGTTTTAAAAAGTATGTTTCGCCGGAAAAATGGGAACGAATTGTACGTTCTATCGAAGAAATGACTCTTAAACAGGTACATTCACCTTTTCGTAAGTTGCGATTAGAATGGCATTTGCCGCCTCAAAACAATCTCTTTGACGAATTTGCTGGACAATATAATCTTTTATGCGATGATGAAAACATTTTTCCATTGCGAACTAAACCGGATAATTATACCTACATAGGACCAGTGCTATATAATTGCTTAAAACATAGCGGAAACATAAAGAGTTTTATTGAACGAAACAAACATTTACCATTATTATACATAACATCGGGCAGTAGTGGTAAATATATTGTTCCTGATATATTGAAAATAGATGAATTAAATCAATATGCTATAATTGTAGCGGGTTATTACGAAGATGTGGAATATAAAAATATGATGTTCCGAAAATTTGTTAATTTTGATGATATTGCTCCCGATGTTGATTTAGTTATTTGTCATGGGGGCAATGGCTCTGTTTATCAAGCATTGAATGCTGGCAAAAGAATAATTGCAGTTCCGTGGATTTTTGAACAAGAGTGGAATGTTCAGCGATTTAGTCAATTAGGTTTATGCCAGGTTTTTTATCCCGATGAAAAGCCTATAAAGTTGAAAAATTTAATAAGCAAATTATTGGAACAAGAACCTCATAATTTATTTTTAGGAAAATATTTAAATATCCAACTAAGTAATGATTTTTTTGAACAGTTAAAATGATTATTTCCTATTGATATAAAAAAAACGGCTGCGGGTTACACAGCCGTTTTTTTTATGATCAAAATTGTTATTGTTTGATGAAATTTACTTTGTATGTGTGATTGTTAGTGCTGATGTTTAATAAATACATACCAGTTGTAAGCGAATGTACATCAATAGCTTCATTTGTAAATTGAACAGGAATAATTTTACCATCAAGGCTTATAACTGTAACATTTGTAATTTTGTCGGTTGACTGAATGTATAACCAGTCAGTACTTGGGTTAGGATAAATTTTAATCGATTCTTTATCAATGGATTGAATGGTTACAGGTTCTTGAATGCCTTTAATAATAATATCGTCAATGCGAGAGGTTCCTGTTGATGCTACAGTAGCTCCAGATACAGAAGTGTCAGATACCATAATCCAACGTAAACTTACCAAGTTTTGTTGATTGCACGTTGCCGGTAAGTTTATTTGATTTAATACGCCTGAGGTCCAGTTGTCGGCACATGTAATTGTAGCGGCATTGACATCCATCCAGTTGCCATCATTATTGAGCATGTACTGTAATTTAAAATCGCGAGGACCTGTGCTCGATGAACGTTGTTTGCTCGAAACATTAATTTCTTTATATCCAATAGTTGTAAAATCGACTT
Source organism: Bacteroidales bacterium (assembly GCA_013314715.1). Classification (NCBI taxonomy): domain Bacteria; kingdom Pseudomonadati; phylum Bacteroidota; class Bacteroidia; order Bacteroidales; species Bacteroidales bacterium. Next base: position 22,529 of record JABUFC010000016.1, read on the forward strand.
GCCAATATTTAGTATCTGTTCCGGCATCCCAGCCATTGATACGTGCACAATAGGTTGAAGCTCCTGAATAGGTAAACGATAAGGTGCCGGTAGCTGTAGTTGTTAAAATTCGGTTTAGATTAGCTGCAATACCACCATCGGCAATACTATCGTCAGGATTATTGGGGAATGTCCATTCAACAATTGATGTATAAACAGGAGCATCTAAAGAAACAGTAACCGTCCAAACTTTTTGATTAACACCATTTTCTGCAGTAACGGTATATTGAACAGGATTGGTAAAATCTTGAGCCACACCACTGAGCGGTGAAATACTTGCACCTTGTGAAACAGTAATGGTAGGAACTAAGGCTGTAACATCAGTGCCATAGGGCATTACAATATCTACTGTAGCATTGGTAGAGTTAATCGTACTCGAAACCTGATTGGGAATGTCAAAGCTAACAATTTCAGCTTGATTGTTCAACTGTGTTGTAACTGTTACGGTCCATGTTTTAGTAGAATTGTCTTGTGCAGTAACAGTATAAGTTACCGGATTGGTAAAGTCTTGAGCTACACCACTAGCAGGATTGATGGTTGCAAAAGGAGATACCGTAATGGTAGGAATAAGATTTGTTACGTTTGTTCCTATGGGCATAATAATATCAACTGTTGCATTGGTGCTATTTATAGTTGAGCTTAATTGTGAGGGTATATCAAAAGTAAGAATTTCGGCTTCGTTGCTAGGTGCGGCTGTTGTTACATTTACGGTCCATGTTTTAGTTGTGTTGTCGGCAGCGGTTACTGTATAAGTAACGGGATTGGTAAAATCTTGAGCAATACCACTTGCAGGGTTTATGGTGGCACCTGCTGAAATAGTAATGGTAGGAACTAAATTAGTAAGATTGGTTCCGTAAGGCATCAATACATCAACAGTGGCATTGGTAGAGTTAATGTTGCTTGATATTTGTCCGGGGATATTAAATGATAAAATTTCGGCTTCGTTGCTTAAGAATGCAATACCTTTAACATAAATATCATCAATACGTGAAGTGCCAGTTGAAGCAACCGTAGAACCGCCAACTGAGTTATTCGAGGCCATCACCCACCGAACAAATACTTGATTTTGATTATTACAAGTAGCGGGTAAAGTTACATCATTAATAACTCCTGCTATAAAATCGTTGGCTACGGTAATAGTTGTAATGTCAATCCAGTTAGTGCCATCTAAACTATATTGAACTTTAAATTCTTTAGGACCTGTACCAGATGAGCGTTGTTTTGACGATAAAGTAATATCTTTATAACCAGCAGTAGTAAAATCAATCATCCAATATTTAGTATCCATTCCATTGTCCCATCCGGTAGATGTAGCAGCAGTTGTTGTTGCACCAGATACATTAAAAGCAAGAGTTCCAGTTGCAGTACAGGTAATAATTTTATTAAGGTTAGCACTAATACCTCCATCGGCTAGGCTATCATCGGGGTTATTGGGGAATGTCCATTCTACTAATGTTTCAGCTGTGGGAGCAGCAACACTAAAATTAATAGTATAGGTTAATGTAGTGGTTCCATCTTCGGCAGTTACCACAACAGTAGCGATACCTGGCAAGGAAGAAGCTTGTGTAACTACAGCGTTGGCATTGGGGTCATTTGGAGTAGCAGCAACCGTAGGAATGGTGGTTGTTCCATAAGGTAAAACTACATCGTATGTATAAATATTTGCAGCAAAACCGTTAACGGTAGTACCGTCGATGGTTAAATCACTTAGAGTGGCGTCATTATTAAGAGCTATGGTAAAGTTTATAGTATAGGTTAATGTAGTGGTTCCATTTTCGGCAGTTACCACAACAGTTGCACTACCAGGTAAGGAAGAAGCTTGTGTAACTACAGCATTGGCATTGGGGTCATTTGGAGTGGCAGCAACCGTAGGAATGGTGGTTGTTCCATAAGGTAGTACTACATTGTAAGTGAAGGTATTTGCATCAAAACCACTAACGGTTGTTCCATTAACGGTTAAATCACTTAATGTTGCATCAGAAGATAATGCTGCAGCAACACTAAAATTAATAGTATAGGTTAATGTAGTGGTTCCATCTTCGGCAGTTACCAAAATAGTAGCACTGCCAGGTAAGGAAGAAGCTTGTGTAACAACGGCGTTAGCATTGGGGTCATTTGTGGTAGCGGCAACTGTAGGAATAATGGTTGTTCCATAAGGTAATACTACATTATAAGTATAGGTATTTGCATCAAAACCACTAACGGTAGTGCCATCAATGGTTAAATCACTAAGAGTGGCATCAGTGTTTTTAATTGTTAAAACACCATTTATATTGTTAATGCCGTCCCAAAATCCACCATTATAACCACCATAATAATAATTTCCATCATTATATTGGAATCTTGAAGCATAATAATAAGTTCCGGGTGTAGTAATGGCGGTGCCTAAATTGGCCATAAATTCGTCGTTATTGTTATAATCAAGATTAAAAGTAGCCGGTACCCAGTTTGTCCATGTATTAGGATTGGTATTGCTTGTGTTATAACCGATCCAAGCTTGTAAGCCTGGCGTTGCACCAGCTTGGTTGGTTACTCCGTTAATCCATGTTTGAGCATAAACTTCAAAATTTTGACCTAAACTAATATTACCGTTTGGAGGCCATTGTAAATTTGCCCAGTCTATTGGAACAGGGAATAGTGCACCCCAAGAAGTTGCAACGCGGATGCCGTCAATTTGTCCAGGGAATGAATTGGTGCCTTGACGTAAGGTAATTCTTGCTAAATCAGCAGGATCAGTTGTTAAAGCAGAGGTTTGAGTAGCATCAGCAGTAGGTTCTGTTGTCCCAATGGCTGGGTTAACCCAAATACTGGCTACATCGTTGGTGTTTCCACTAATAAGTTCATATTTTAATACAACAAGGACAGGTGTTCCGATCGGGAAATCGGTTGATATCCAGTTAGCTGCTGAATTAGATGAAGTTGCTCTGATACCAATGTTAAATGTATTAGCAGCACTTCCTGCTCTTAACGAAACTCGTCCTACTAAAGTACTGGTGCTAGTACTTGGGGTAAGCGATATAGTATAGTCACCTGTTGTGCTTGTATTTGCAGTAAGCCCTGTTGTTTGGCTTACATTCATTATAAATGCAGCATAAATGGTTGAGCCAGGTGTTTGAGTTGTAAATTGCCGGTAAGCATCTTCGGCGGTACCATACAAAACTTCAACTTTATTACCTATACCGGAAGAAATGTAGCCTGCATAGGTTAAGCTTCCTGCTGATACCATAAGGGGTGATGCTGTTCCACTATATGAAATCCAATTACCACCACTAACATTAGCTCCACCATTAACATCGGTTAATTGCCCTGCAGGATAATCAAAATTTTCTTCAAATAATAGGCTTTGTGCCCATGTTACGTTAGTAAATAACGTAATTAGCAATACAAAACTAAATAAATAAAATTTTCTCATATGTTTTACGATTTTTATTTTGTACAAAAGTATAGCAAAAAAATGAAATAAAGATGAACAAAAGGTTAATAAGATTGAAAAAATGTGATAAAAGCCTTATCTTTGCCATAATAAATAGTTAAATGATAAACAAATTCGTATTAAATAAGCATCAAATAAAAACTTATAATACAATTCGATCTAAAGAGAAACGAAAGCTTTTTTGCCATGCTCCTTTTTCAACTTTGCTTTTTACCGAGTATGGTGAAATGATACCATGCTATTATAATAAAAACATAGTATTCGGAAGATACCCCAAAGACAATCCCTTTAATATTTGGTTTGGTAAAGAAATGAACGAATTACGTGAGCATATAAAGAAAAACGATTTGTCTTATGGATGTCAAGATTGTTATAATTACATAGCTTCAGAAAATTATTATTCAACAGGTGCTTGGAAATACGATTATCTGCCTGTAAATAAAAGTAACTACCCAATTTCATTAGATTTTCAGATTAGCAATATATGTAATTTAGCATGCATAATGTGCAATGGTGAATATTCCCAAACCGTTCGCCAAATGCGTGAAAAAAAAGACAAGTATTTGAATCCTTACGATGAAGCTTTTGTTGAAAAAATTAAGCCTTTTTTACCCTATTTAAAAGAAGCTGCTTTTACTGGAGGAGAAGTTTTTCTTATAAAAATATACTATGATATATGGGATGCTATGGCAGAAATAAATCCTGAAATACGTATCTCAATTACAACCAATGGCACCATACTTAATAGTAAGGTTAAAGAATATCTCGAAAAACTAAAGTTTAATATTACCATTTCGCTCGACTCCGTTCATAAAGATAATTTTGAACAGATACGCCGTTTTTCAAATTTTAATAAATATTTAGAGAACTTTGAATATTTTCAACAATACACTCAAAAAAAGAATACATTTTTTACGGTTAAAATTTGTCCCATGCGTCAAAATTGGCATGAAATACCAGATATTATAAGGTTTCTAAACAAAAAAGATGTGCTTTTTCAATTTAATAATGTCGTGTTTCCTTCTTATGTTGCACTTTGGAATTTGTCGTCAACAGAGCTAAACAAAATTGTACAATTTTTAAAGGGTCAAAAATTCGAGACTAATACACCTACTCAGAATACTAATATAGAAAGGGTAAAAAATTTAATCCTTCAACTTCAAAATTGGGAACAAGAAGCTAAAGAATTTGAAAAAGCTTATCCCGATATAAACAAAAAAGACTCTAAAGAGCTTAGTATAATGCTTCTTCAATCAATACATGAATATTTTAACAAAAATCCGCATATACCCATCGTTAATTATCACAGCATTACGTATGAGTCAATGTTCCAAGAATTGATGCAAAAAATTGATGACGAAGTTGTGCTTAAAAATGCATTTTTATATTATTTTCGTATGCCTGTTAATCGGTTTGTAAGCGAGTTTAATATACGCGATATGGAAAAAATTATTGAACGTACCATTCAGGTTGGACAACCTGTTCCACCGGAAATAATGTAAATATGGATAATAAGGTTCCCAAGCATATTATTAAGGGATACAATAAAACACGTAATTTCTATTGGCGACCAAAGATTTGCTATGCCCCATTTAATTCAATACGTTTTTCGCTTTCGGGCAATATGTATTTTTGTTGTTATAATCGTTTTTATAGCTTAGGCAAATATCCGGAAGTAAGTATTCGTGAGGCATGGAATGGTGCTAAAGCTCAGGAATTTAGAAGTTATATTACAGACAAAAATCTTAGCTTAGGTTGTCATGCTTGCTACACGAAGCTTTTAAGCCAAAACTTTTATTCGGTAGGTGCACGCATTTACGATGGGTATAAGGCTCGAAAACAAGGACCTTCGCTCATGGAGTTTGAGATAAGTAATATATGTAACCTCGAATGTGTTATGTGCAATGGCGAAAACTCATCGCTTATTCGTAAAAACCGAGAAAAGGGCGAACCCTATCCCATTGTTTACGATGAGGCTTTTGTGGAACAAATTAAAGAATTTATCCCTTATTTAGAAGAGGCTCGGTTTGTGGGCGGTGAACCCTTTTTGTCTGAATTGTATTTTAAAATTTGGAATGAAATTATACATATTAATCCTAAGACAAAAATTAATGTATTAACTAATGGAACTATACTGAATGACAGAATATTAGATTTGTATAAAAAACATAATTTTCATATCTCGTTTTCAATTGATTCGGTAAAAAAAGAAACGTATGAATCAATTCGTGTCAATGCCAACTACGACAAAGTAATGCATAATTTCCAAACCATTTATGAACTTTCACGAAAACTCAACAAAGAGCTATCGGTAAATATTTGTCCAATCCAAGCCAATATGTGGGAAATTCCCGACATGATTGAATATTACTCCAAACTTAATGTTCCTATAATTATACATACAGTAGTCTATCCGGTAAATTTATCTATATCAAATTTAACAAAAGAACAATTAAAAAAATATTTAGAGTTTTTAAATGAACGATTAAAGCATAGCAAACAAGAATCAAAAAATAATAGTCATTTTCTTATATGGTCTTCGTTTATTAGTCAAGTGAATTCTTATTATAAAATGGCCAATGAAAAAATCCTTTTCGAAAAAGATATGGTAGATGATTTAGTCGAGAAATTGAAAAATCGAATTAACTCCAATGAAAATCTTAAAGAATGGTTAAAGTTAAATGAAATTCTTTCAGGGATTGAAGATAAAGCATTGTTGAGAAAGATAATAATTGGGTTATTTATTGTAGATAAGTCCTATATTTTGGCTGAACTTAAAAATAGTACTATGGAACAAATTAAACAAAGATTAATTAATATAAATTAGTTTAATGACTCAAACTATAATACACATAGGTTATCCTAAAACTGCTACATCATGGTTTACTGATTTTTTTTATCCCTATGTTCATAATGCTAATGTTAGTTATTCTGACAATATTTTTTATGATATGGATGCTAATCCACCATTTTTTAATATTGTTCATAATTCACCATTGCCACCTAAAGAACTACACATTATCATAGCTCATAAATTTGTTGGAATAGAAAATTTTAAATGGGATCATGGAGTGTATCGCCATTTTTTTTTGAAGCAACTTAAGCAAAAATATCCGAATGCTAAAATAATTGTTTTTATACGAAATCAAATAGATTTCTTAGCTTCGGTTTATTCAAGTTATCTTACACATGGAGGGAATTATACATTCAAAAAATTATTTAAACAAGGGAAATTAGGCGATGGAACTATGTTTGCTTTTGAATACATAGATTATTATAAATTAATTAAATTGTATAAAGAAACATTTGGCGAAAATAATGTATATGTATATGTATTTGAGGAATTTATGAAAAACAATAGAACGTTTCTAGATACATTTAAGTCAACTTTTAATTTAGATATAAATCTGCAACAACTGAATTATGAAAAGTATAATGAAACTTTACGCATTGGGTTAGCACGTTTAATAAAAATATCAAATTATTTTATTCGCAAGGGGGTACAGCCCAAAAAAAACTATTTTAATTTACCATTCCTTTTTAAATGGATGACTAAAAAAAATATTATTGCTATTAACCGATATCGTTTTTGGGGTAGAAAAATGAATAAAGAAGAAATTCTTGGAACCGAGCTTATCGAATATATGAAAAATTATTATAAAGAATCAAACCGAAAATTAATAGATGAACTAGGTATAAAAAACATTGCGGATTATAATTATCCTTTGTAAAAATGAAACTTTTATTTTTAAATAAAAAACAAAATAATATTATTGGTGAGTTAAGCCCCAAAATTATCAGGCAATATAATAAGAAAAGATCCGTCAAAAATAGACAAATAATTTGTCATGCACCTTTTAAATCATTAACTTTCTTTTTTGGTGGTAAAGTCATGGCTTGTTGGCATAATAAACAGTACTTAATTGGGCAAATACCCGAAAATACGATTGAAGAAATTTGGTTTGGCGAAAAATTAAAAAAACTAAGAGAACATATTATTGCTAATAACTTAAGCTTAGGCTGCTTTGAATGTGATAAAAATATTCAAAATGGATTTTATACTTCAGCAGGTGCATGGCGTTATGACTATCTTCCTGAAGCAAAATCAGAATTCCCTGTTTCGATCGACTTCCAAACCTCAAATCAGTGTAACAATGAATGTATCATGTGCATTGGAGAATATTCATCAGCGATTCGCATGCATAGAGAGAAAAAAAATAATTATCGTAATCCTTATGGAAAAGAGTTTATACAACAGTTGGAACTTTTTATTCCTCACTTAAAAGAAGCCTCATTTAGTGGAGGAGAAGTATTTCTTAGTGAACATTATTTCGAAATATGGGAAAAATTTGCTCAAATCAATCCAGATATAGTTGTTTCTGTTACGACCAACGGAACTGTTGTTAACGATCGTGTTAGATCATTACTCAATAAGCTAAAATTTAATATTAATATTTCTATAGATTCATTAGACAAAAACGTATTTGAAAGAATAAGAAAAAATTCACAGCTTGATATTGTTTTGTCTAATCTTCAATATTTTATTCATTATACTCAATCGAAAAATACAAACCTTAGTGTTCGTGTAAATGTAATGCAACAAAATTATCCTCAAATACCTGAATTGATTAAGTATTTAAATAATCAAAATATACGAATACATTTTAATCAAGTAATTTTTCCACCCTATAGTGCTCTTTGGAGTTCAGATGAATCTATTTTAAATAGGATAATTGAATTGTACCAAAAAGAAAGACTCGAAACCAATACAACAATTCAACAAGGTAACAATCAGGCTTGGAATGATTTTATAAATCAAATAAAACAATGGAAAAAAATGTCCGTTCAACATGCTCAAATATTGCAAACGCATAAAAATACGAGTATAGATAAATTAGTAGAATTTCTTTTATGTAGAATAAAAGATAATTTGAAGTCAAATAGCTGTTTTGCTTTAAACGAAAAAGACCTTTTTATTACTTTTGTAAAAACAACTCTTGATCAATGTCAAAGCGAAATAAATAATGATGAGCTTTTTAAAAGAGCTATTATTTTTTATTTAACTATGCCCATCAATCGTTTAATAGATGAATTTAATATTAGAGATACCGAAAGTTTAATCGAGTTTACTAAACAAGCTGGCACATATAAAATATCGATTTAAAACGATTTATGCAAAAAAGGAATATCATATTATTTTATTATCCACTCATTGAGAAGGGTGAAGTTTTTCCAAATATTCCATGGGCGTTTTTATATCTTGAGCGAATGATTCGACATTTAGATGTGGAAATGATTTTATTAGATGAACGATTGGAAAAAGATTTGCCAAAAACATTGAATGAATATAAGGATCGGGTTCTTTTTGCATCGGTAAGTGTAATGATAGGGCATCAGATTACTGGAGCTATCCATTTTACTCGTTTGTTCAGAAGTATATCCAATAGGATTGTGCTGTGGGGTGGATGGTTTCCAACTATTTTACCCGAAATGATTTTAAAAGATGGATATGCCGATTATGTTTGTATGGGACAAGGAGAAATTCCATTTAAATTATTTGTCGAAAATTTCTTAAATGGTAAGGATGTTACTCAAATAAAAGGAATAGGAAGTAATAAAAATGGAGAATTAATAATAAATCCCAATAACGATTTCATTAATCCCGAAACGTTTGAAAAAGTAAACTTGGATTTAATAGATATTAATCGATTAATAGACATTAATGGTATTGTACCAATTGGAAAGAGAAGTGTAGATTATTTAGCCACTTCAGGGTGTCCTTATCAGTGTAAATTTTGTAATGCGGTTCATTTATTTCATCGTAAATGGTACCCTAAAAATGTAGATCAAATAATACAAGATATTATCTATATAAAAAATAAAACAAATATTTCGCATGTAGATTTCCGCGACGATAATTTTTTTGGCAATAGACGGTTTATTCTAAATTTTTGTGAGGCTTTAATAAATGCAAATTTGGGTATTACATGGGAAGCTAATGTTCATCTTGGTTTTTTGCTAAAAAACTTTACAGATAAAGATATGCAGCTTATTTATAAATCGGGTTGCCGATTATTAAGAATTGGTGCGGAATCTGGGAACCAAGAAGTACTCGATTTTATTAATAAAAATACTACAGTTAGCGAAATTTATAAAGCAGTTCGTTTTTTAAAAAAACACAAAATAAAAACAAGATTTCTTACTATGTGTTGCTTTCCATTAAATCCACAAAAAGATTTTTGGGATACTGCAAAGTTGGTAGGAAGATCTATTCTTATAAATCCAAACTTAGAACCACGGTTTCGTTTTTTTGTACCGATACCTCAATCAGAGCTTTGGAAAATTAGTGTAGAAAAAGGCTTCCGATTGCCACCAACAACAGAAAAAATGATGGAATTTTTTACCGATTGTTTTACCTATCACTATATTACGCCGTGGAATAATAACGACTATCTTCAATACTTAAATAATTTTAATAATTTCTATTTTCTTTGGGCTAATCCGAGATTTTATAAAAAATTTCCTAAACACTTAAAACCATTAGCATTGTTGTTAACGTTATTAATTTTTCCAATAGTGTTTTTGCGATTTAAAACAGGAATTTTAAAATATCAATTTGAGGCTAAGATTTTTCTTCGTTTTACTCGTTATGTTCGTTAATTTTTACTGTTAGAATAGCTTTAATTTTATTGACTAATATACTAGCAACTATTTTATTGCCTTCTTGAGTTAAATGGCAATAGTCGGTGTAAAATTCGGTGTTTTTAGGAATATTTTGGATTTCTTTATTGAAATCGATAAACATAAAATTATTTTTTTGTGCTAATTGTTCCATTTGGACAGACAAATAATCATCGAAAAAGTATTTTATTTCTAAACTTATAAGTGTTTCAATTTGTTCTATTTGTCTTATGTTTAATGAGCTAAAGTGCATTCTAACATTGATTGGGCTAATGTTTGATTGGAATAATTGTTCAACGGGCGATAATTGTTTATTGATAGTTCGATGAAGCAAGGGTTGAAGCCCGAAAATAAAAGTGCTTTGATTGGTTTTACATACAGCATTGAAAAAAAGAACTTGTTTTTCAAATAGAAATGAATTATTCAAAAATAGATGTTTATATTTTTGATAATCGTTGTTTAAAATTTTATTGTGTTGGTAGCCATAATAATATTTTAAATTTTCATTGCTTTCTTTTTTAACAGTCTTTTTAATATTTCTAAACCTTATAACGTTTAAAAGGTTAATCGTATTTGAAATGCTTTTGTCTTGTAAAGCCTTAGATATTTGGTATAGATTTATGTAAGAATCAAATTGTAAAGCACATTTAGTATAAGGTGAAATGCCTAAAAAATCGGTGATGTCGTTCATGCCGTCGAGCGAGATTACGATATCGGGTTTGAATTGCGAGATCGTTTCCATGTAATAAATAACCGATTGGTGCACCATTCGTTGAACTCCGGTCGCATTAATGACTTCAATTTTCTTCTGTGGGAACGACTTTTCCAAAAGTCTTTTCAATTGACCTGCAATTGATGATTCATATGAATACACACCACTGGGATATTTTTTAACTATACAATAAGCCTCGCTCTGACCATTGCCGAAAGCCGCAGACCCACCAAATAAGGCAATACGAAGTGTATTTGAGTCTTTTTCAATATTTAAGGGAGGTTCGGCAATAAAGCCATACTGATTGATTACAAGGTCGTTTTCTGTTTTGTTTGTTTTTATGGTATTCGTAAATTTATAATAAGGACTATTGCCAAAAACATAGTAAGGCGATAAGGTGCGATTAAAAAGAGGAAAGGTTAATATATGACTGTTAGTAAATCGTAAAATAACATAAGAAGTTAATTCGAGTAATGATAATGTAATGATGAGAATGTAAAGATAAGATAGTGTTTTTTTAATTATTTTTTTCATATAAAGAGGGTATTAAATGGTATTGCAAAATGGCTTGATAAATGCCTTCTGACATTAGTTGATATCCTTTTGCCTTATGATGACCATCAATAGGCCAGTAGTATTTAGAAATATCTTTTGAAACCTCTATTTGCAAATAATATTCTAATAAATTGCATACAGGAATATTGTTTTGACGAAGTTTTTTAGTATGAATGTTCCAAAGCGGTAGTTTATTCTTTACTTCTTCTATACCAGGATTAAAAACAAATAAAAACTTAAAATGGTGTGTTTTACCTAATGCAACAAATTTTTTAATAGCGTCAAAAATAATTAAACTTGATTCATAAGCATATTCAAATTTGCGTTTTTTGTCAAGTAATTGTTTGTCGAAACGTAATCTAAAAAATAAACGACTAATATAACTAATAGCATAAATAGGTTCCCACCATGGTGATTTTTTGAAAATAACCTGATTGCCTTTAAATCGCTCAAAACCACCACGAATCGCTATATCGAATAAATCGCTGTGATTGATATTTACTATTATCAGATGTGGATTATATTTCAATAATCGGTTAGTTAATAAATAATATTCAAAAACAGGATCGCTGCCACATATACCAGCATTCATAATAAAAATGGAAGTATTATTAAGTTTTCGTTCTAAAAAGCGTTGCCAGGTAGAATCTGCATCAGCACCATCACCTTCAGTAAACGAATCACCTAAAGTTAGTATTCGGTATTTATTTTTTAGTTGTTTATAATTCCATTCTCTATCGCTAAAACCTTCATTATTTAATTTTCTATAGTAAGAAAATTCGGGGCTAGATAATGTAATGTCAATGGTTCGTTTTTCTGTCCAATAGCGTTGATTAGGAGTGTAAGGTGAAAAATAGTGTCCCCAAAAATGTTTTTCGCTTGAAATGGCAGTTATTCCGAATATTCTTAAAAAAAGCTCAGCAAATCCAATGATAAAGAAAATTGAGGTAAATAATAATATTAAGTTTTGCCTTTTTTTAAAATTATTTTTGTATATATGTTTAATACCATATATACAGATTAACCAAAGTGCTGTATAAAAAATAAAAGGAGTCAAATGATTGACACTATTGATGCCGTATATATAAAATCTTATTAGTTGAAAAACAAGTCCAATAAGAGTAACAATGAGCCAAAATCTTGTTTTTAAAAGAATATTAGGCATAAATTAAAATAAAGTATAAATAAAAGGAGCTAAAGAACTGCTTGATCCAAATATCAATAATGCCGATAAAATTATAAGTACAATAATAATTGGTAATAGCCAAAATTTTTTTCTTGTTTTTAATAATTTCCAAATGTCAATTAAGGTTTCCATATGGGAATTTTTACAAAAATATTGAAAATATTGATAAAATAAATTATTTTTGAAAAAAAAACATAATGTCTTCATTTAAAATTAAAGAGTTTTACCCATCATTGTCCCGAGAAAAAGTAAAAGATACTGGAATTATTGTCGCTATATTTCTAATTTTATGGGGCTATTGGTCAAATAATGATTATATTTATATTTATATTATTCCAATATTATTGATTACAATACTTATTCCCAACCTTTTTTACCCTATAGCATTCCTTATATTTGGTTTTGCCAATATTATAGGTAAAATAACTCAGCTAATTATTTTTTCAATTCTCTATTTTTTTTTAATTACTCCTATTTCTCTTTTTCGAAAAGCTTTGAAAAAAGATTCTTTAAAAATATATGGTTTTAAAAAAACAAATAATACAGCTTTTATTGATAGAGAGCACGAGTATACATACTTAGATTTAGAGAACCCTTATTGATATGGACGCAATATTAGGAATATCAGCATATTATCACGATAGTGCAGCTGCCATTATAATAAATGGAGAGATAATAGCTGCAGCACAAGAAGAGCGCTTTACTCGAAAAAAAAATGATGCTTCTTTCCCTGTTCATGCTATTGAATATGTTTTGAATGAAGCGGGTATTCGCGAGAATGAATTGAAGGCTGTAATTTTTTATGAGAAACCATTATTAAAGTTTGAGCGACTTTTAGAAACTTATCATTCTTTTGCTCCCAAGGGATTAAAAAGCTTTGTTACATCTATTCCTATATGGATAAAAGACAAAGTTTTTATGAAAGAAATAATTAAAAAAGAATTAAAAAAGCTTCATATTGCTCATGTTCCTTTATTGTTTACAGAACATCATTTAGCTCATGCTGCTAGTGCATTTTATCCTTCGCCTTTTGAAGAAGCTGCTATTATTACCATAGATGGTGTTGGCGAATGGGCAACCACTACTATTGCTAGAGGTAAAGAAAATTCAATAAAAATTTTAAAAGAAATACATTTTCCACATTCCTTAGGTTTGCTTTATTCGGCTTTTACATATTATCTGGGTTTTCAGGTAAATGAGGGAGAATATAAACTAATGGGATTAGCTCCTTATGGAAATCCATTGGCTGAAGAAACACAGTGGTTTATTGATAAAATAAAAACACACTTGATTGATATTAAAGACGATGGTTCTTTTTTGTTAAATATGTCTTATTTTGATTATGCTACGGGCTTGAGAATGACAAACCATAAAAAATGGGAGCAGTTATTTGGTTTTCCACCTCGTAAATCTGAAAGCCAAATAAAACAACATCATTGTAATTTAGCCCTTGCCATTCAGTTGGTTACCGAAGAAATTGTTTTAAAATTATCTGCAACAGCTTATCAATTAACTCATTGCGAAAACCTAACCTTAGCAGGAGGAGTAGCGTTGAATAGTGTTGCAAACGGGAAGTTGCAAAAATCAAAACTTTTTAAGCAAATTTGGATACAACCGGCTGCTGGAGATGCCGGCGGTGCATTAGGTGCTGCATATGCAGGTTATTTTATTGGATTTAAAAAACCCCGAAAAATAGTTTTCCCAGATGCTATGAAAGGTGCTTTGCTAGGACCTCAATTCGATAAAAAATCAATTGAGAAAGTTATACGAATTAATAATGCTAAGGCTACATGTTTTGAAAATATTGACGAATTATTATGTTTGATAGCCAAAAAAATTGCCGAAGGTAATGTGGTGGGATGGTTTCAGGGTAGAATGGAATATGGACCACGAGCATTGGGCAATAGAAGTATATTGGCAGATGCACGAAATCCTGATATGCAAAAAAAATTAAACCTAAAAATAAAGTTCAGAGAGGGCTTTCGTCCTTTTGCTCCTTCCGTATTAGAAGAAGATGCACAACAATACTTCGATATTGATACGTCTTCGCCCTATATGCTTTTGGTTGTTCCGATTAATAAAGAAAAACAAAACGCTCTGCCTGATAATTATAATGAACTTGATTTATACGATAAGCTTTATTATTTAAGATCAGATATTCCTGCTGTTACTCATGTAGATTTTTCTGCACGTATTCAAACCGTTCATAAAGATGTAAATCCTATTTATTGGAAATTGATCAATGAATTTAAGAAAATTACAAATTGTAGCGTAATTGTAAATACAAGTTTTAACGTACGAGGAGAGCCTATTGTTTGTTCTCCTGATGATGCTTTTAAATGCTTTATGCAAACAGAAATGGATTATTTGGTTATGGAAAATTATCTGTTTGAAAAAAATATATCTAAGGATTTGTAAGTTTTTTATATTAAGATAAAATATAAACTATTTATAGTATTTATTTAAAATATGTTTATATCTTAAATATTTTATATTAAAAATAAATATGTTTCTAAATTCTTCGTCTTTAGCATTTAATAGTAGTGCTAAAAAACCATAAAAATTTGATACTTCAGAATATTCATAAATTGGTTTATTGACGAAATGCTTTATTAACATTAATCGCTTTTTTAATTTGTTAGTATCAATAGCATTAGAAATGCAATATGGCTTTAATTGCTTATGGTACAATTCTTCTACAGAATTAATGTTAAATAAAGATATTTCGCTTGCTAGTTTATGTGCAAAAGGCGTATATTGATTTAAAAGTTCTAAATGTGTTGGGTAAATAGTGTTTTTATTTTTTTCTCTGTTTTTGTCAATCTTTATTACTAAAGAGTCTGAAGCGTTAATACTTAAAATATTCTTTTTATATATTTTAGTAAATAATGGGTTAAGCATGTAAACTAATGCTAATGTATCAGAAAATACTTCTACTTTAATTTTATCTATAAATTTATTTGATTTAATGATAGATGCCTTTAAAAGTTCTAACTCGTCAGGAACTAAATATTCTCTATTATTTATTTTTATCTTTCCTTTTCCTTCAACATCAATAAGAATTAGTGGGTTTTTGATTTTGCCATTAAACCCTTTGGGGATAAATAATTTAGCTTTGGTATTATAAGGATAAAAATCTCTTTTGTAATCAGGGTAAAAAGGGAATACAAAACTCGCTTTTGCTGGTAAATTCAATAAAAAAGTATCGTTATTTGCATTGTTTATTTCTTTAGGCTTATTGTCTTCTCCAGTAATAAAATGATTTGTGTATTTTTTAGATAGTGTTGTTAAGTTAGCCATATATTTTTTTGTTCCATTTTTTTTAAACATTAGTGGAAAATGAATAAGTTCTTTATAATTTAAAATTTTATTACCTTTTTTAAAAAACGTTTTTCTGTCTGTATCAAAAAGATGCCAGCTACCGTTGTAAAAAACTTCGCTAACGGCGTGTCCTTCTAAATGAAGAACTTTAGATTTAAAACCAGCATTATAGAGTATCTGACTAAATATTTCTGATTGCCATCCGCAAATTGCAAAACCTTTAGAATTCAATGTGGTTAATGGTATTGCTCCCCAATCATTAAATAATTTTTCGTGCACTATTGAATTTATAAAAGCATGGAATAAGTTTAAGACTATTTGTTCGCTGTCATTAGAATTTTTATTTTTTCGAATAAAGTCGTTAAGTGAAGCATAAAATTTATTGTTCAATGAAAAATTAAATTCAACGGTGTGTTGATTTTGGTTTTTAATTACAATGAGGGTGTTAACACTATCATCAGTAGTAAAAGTTAAATTCTTAATATAATTAGGCTTTAGTGAATGAATGTTTTTAAATACAAAAAAAGTGGTTAATAAAACTAGAATTAAAAAAAATAGTTTTTTCATTTCATCTTAAACATTTTCAATAAATTAAGCATGTGCCACCATGCCATACATTTCCATGCCTTAAAATAATACCATTGCATCCGATAGCCGAATTTTAAATTATATTTAGCTTCTTTATAAGCTAATGTTTCATATTCATGACCTATGGATAAAAAAATCTTGTTTTTGTATTTTCTATAAAAATCATCATGCTTATACCATTTAAGTAAACGAATGTTGTTGAGTGTAAACTGCTCGGATGATATTTTTTTACTAATACCTTCAGCATGGTCTAAATATGCCGACCAGCACTCGTTGAAATAATAAAATTTACTGTTCTTGATAATATGAAGTTGAAAAGCCCAGCTAAACGAATAGGGTGGGAAATGATAAGAATTAAAGAAGCTGTCGAAATTATGTAAGCGAAAAACCAGTGAGGCAGTCGGTATGATATTCCGCATAATCAGATGGAAGGGATAAAAATCGGTTTCGTAGTGATTAAATTGGCTGTAATATTTATATTTTTTTAAACTTTGAGTTTTTATAGGTCTGTTATGGTTTGCTTCTATGGTTGACAATATTTCTGCATCATGAAAGCAACCCATATATTCTGGATGTTGTTCAAGAAAGTTTAATTGAGTTTGGAGTTTATGTTTGTAAGTCCAATAATCGTCGGCATCGAGCCAGCAAAGATATTTACTTTTAGAATTCTGATATATTTGTTTAGCGCGTATAAACGGACCTTCGTTCTGGTCAAAAAGAAATAATTCAATTAAATTAGGATATTGTTCGCCATATTTTTTTAAAATTTCCTGTGTACCATCTGAGCTGGCATCGTCGAAAAGCAAAAGTTTGTATGAATACGTGAGTTTTTGACCCAATACGCTTTCTATAGCTCTGCTTACAGTGTTTTTATGATTGTGCGATAATATAGCTACGGTTAAATCAATCATAAATAAAGCGTAAAATTTTTTTCATTCAAAGATTTATTTTATGTATTTTAAGACTTAACAATACGATGTATTCAAACTAATTTAAAATATGCATGTTATTTTTTTTAATCGCAGAATATACAATTAAAAAATTCATTAAATGTAATATTATATCATTTTAATTTTATTTTCGATAAGTGTAACGATATCGTTTAAATAAATCAGCTTTTTTAAGTTATCGTTTTCGATTTCGATATTGAATTTTTCTTCCATATCAATAACGATATCTACTAATCGGGCTGAATTGATTTTTAAATCGTTTGTAATATGTGGATTTTCGGGTAAATTTTCGAAAATCTTTTTATTAATAGCATATTTTTTTAGAATTTCAATAATATCTTTTTTTAAATCGTTGTTCATAGTTTATATTTTTTTCAAGATTAATACAGCATTGGTATCGCCAAAACCAAAACTTGATTTAATAGCATATTGCAAAGATATATTATTTTTTGTTTGATGGGGTACTTTTTTTTCGGAAATAAAACGAGCTATTTCTGGGTGAAGGTCTTCACAATTTAAGCTTGGGTGTAGAAATTGATCTTTTAATTGTATTGCAGTGGCTATCGTTTCAATTGCTCCTGTAGCTGCAATGGCATGACCAGTCATAGATTTTAGAGAGTTTATATATGGAAAACTTTCTTTTTCTCTATTAAGTGCATTCCTCCAATTTTGAATTTCAAGCACATCGGCCATTGTAGAGCTAAGATGCCCTGATATTAAGTCTATATCGTTGAAGTGGATATTGGCTTCTTTAATAGCTTCGTGTATGCAGCGTATTACCCCTTCAGAGCTTGGGGCTGTCATGGTGCCTCCTTTTCTTTGTCCGCCACTGTTAATATGTCCACCTACCATTTCAGCAATTATGGGTGCCCCCCTATTAATAGCTGTTTGGTAATCTTCTAAAACAAGCATGCCACATCCTTCGGCTGGTACAAAGCCCTGAGCAGAAGCACTCATAGGGCGACTGGCTAATTCAGGGTGCTCATTTGAATTGCGATTGGTTACACGCATAGCATCGAAACCTGACCAACCAGCAGGAGTAAAAATATCTACTCCACCGACTAACATGCGTTTTGCTAAACCTTGTTTTATATGTCGATAACCTAAAATAATAGATTCGGTCCCTGTTGAGCATGCTGAAGAATTAAATCCGATATAATTGGCTAACCCTAATATGCCGGCTAAATTTGCCGATGGAGCACTGAGCATACTGTGTTCAACAGTAGTACTTCGTAAACGTCGTAAGGTTTTATTGTGGACATTGGGCAATATTTTATGCTCGTATATATCAACGGTTCCTATGGCACTACCTGTAATAATACCAGTGCTGTAATCGGGTTCGTTATCAAAATTTTCAGGAATATTTAAACCTGCATTTGTCCATGCTTCTAGGCCTGCTACGACAGCATACTTAACAACATTGCTGGCTTCGCTTAATAAAAATTGTTCAATATACGAATAATAGGGAGCAGATGCTATATTTATTAGACCGCCTACCTGACAACCAAAGCCCAATTCTTCGAGTATTGGAATTTTTTGAATACCACTTTTGCCTTCTTTTAGCGATTGGGTAAATCTGTGCAAATCATTTCCAATGGAGCTAAGCACTCCCATGCCCGTTATTACAACTCTGTGGTTATTCATAAATTAAAAAACTGCATTGAATTTTTGCCATTGACATTAGTTTGTGTTGTTCGTCGTAAATATGACAAATAGATGAAACATAATTTTGGCGAAAGTATTGTAATTCACTTTCTATAGTAACAAGGCTATTGGGATAAAGGGGTTGAAAAAAATTACCTTCCATTAAGCCTAGTACGGGTTCAAAAGGTAAATTATTCTTGTGTAAACCTAATAAGTAAATACCATGTAAAACACAACCAACTTGCCCCATGGCTTCTAATTGAATAACACCGGGAGTAACGGGTTTGTGTTTAAAATGCCCTTTGTAAAAATCTAAATTTTCAGAAAAATAATAGGTGGCTGTCACTTTTTTTTCGTCTATTTCAATGATTTTATCAATGAAAAAGAAGGGAGGAGCGTAAGGCATTCGCTCCAATAATTGTTTATGTAGCATTTCAGAAGACATTGCTTTCGCCTCCATCTATGTGAATGGTTTCTCCGTTAAGCCAATTTGTTTCGTCAGAGCTTAGAGCAACTAGCACGTTTGCTACATCTTCGGGTGTAGTAAGTCGTTTATAAGGATTTTTTTCGGTGATTTGTTCGATGAAATCAGCCGTATTGGGGAAAACGCGAATAGCTTTGGTATTAACAACGCCCGGACAAAGTAAATTGACCGATATTTGATGCGGGGCAAGTTCGTAAGCCATATATTTGCACATGGTTTCTAAAACAGCCTTGGCGGTCCCCACAGCAGCATAGTGGGGAATAACTCTTCGACTACCTTCACTTGTAAAACCAAAGATTTTAGCCTTTGTTGCAAAAAAGTGATTTTGAAATAACCATTGTGACCATGTTACAAAACTCAATCCCATAGAATTAACCGTATAAAGCAAATCTTCTTCAGAAAGAAAAATTTCTTGGTCGAACAAGGGTTTTATATGTCCATCAGCGACGGAGTGGAGAAAAATCTTGATGGAATGTTCGGGCAATTGACGGATTGCCTGTTTGATTTGCTCTTTCCCCTCGGAGGTGTTGGCGTTTGCATTTACAGTTATTACATCAACATTTGATGGTTTCCAGAGGCTTAAATCGTCTTGAAAAGCTTTTGTTCCTATACGTCCATCACGATGTGCAATTAACAAGTTATAACCTTTTTGTGCAAGAGCTTTGGCGCTCGCAAGCCCCATGCCACTCGAGCCTCCTAAAATAAATGCCCAATATTTTTGTTTCATCTATTTTTTTTTACAAATATAGTGAAATTTTCAAAATCTCATAAAAAAACAGTTTCAAGAATGCATTTTATCACTACTTTTGCATTCGTAAAATGCAACCCATTCATACATAAATAAGTCTTTATAAAAAATTAAAATGTTCCATACCCTATATTTAGAAACTACTCGTCGTTGTAATTTTCGTTGTGAGCATTGTTCGAGTGGCTCAAATCATCCCGAGAAGTGGGAAGAAGACAGAAGTGCCGAAGATATTATTAACAATATTTTAAGGCCAGCAAAGGAATTAGGAACCGAATTTATCGATTTTTCGGGTGGTGAATTCTTTTTAAGAAAAGATGCTTTGTATTTATTAGAAACAGCCCATCAAATGGGTTTCAAAATAGGCATTTCTACCAATGGTTCGTTGCTTACCGAAGACTTAGTGATAAAATTGAAGTCGTTATTGAATAATAATTTGTTGATATCGTTGGGTATCAATTCATTTGATGATGAAAATAAAGCTACACGCTATCGCGAAGTTCAATTTTTTATCGAAAAATTAGACTTGCTACAGCAATATAATGTAAATGTAAACATATCGGCAACGATGGGGAGTTTTAATTGCAAAACGTTTGCTGACACATTAGCCAAAATTAGAGCAATGAGCTTACCGTTTAATCGCATTCCATTTACTCCTCGCAATTCTTCAAAGCCGGAATATATGTTTGATAAAAAGATTTTGAAGGACTATTTGCATCCTGCATTAATGCAATCGCATCATGGTTTTGTGAGCTTTGTCCCTTTCTTTCTAAATCCGAATGATTATAAGGGAATTACCAAAACCAATGGTTTAAGTCCGGTTCCTACATCGCCCTCGATAGGTTGTTGGGTGGGGTCGTTTTATGCTATTAATCCGGCGGGCGAAGTGGCACCATGTCCCTTGCTTTCTGATAATATTTCAGCCGGAAATGTTTATAATACGCCATTAAAAGATATTTTATTCGAATCGGACCTTATGAAACGAATTGTGCATAGAGAAAATTTAGGTGGTAAGTGTGGCTCGTGCAAGTATAATTGGACATGTGGAGGTTGCCGCGTAATGGCTTATTATCAAACCGGTGATGTATTTGGCGAGGATCCTACATGTTTTATTGATGAACTAAGCCCCAATGAATTAGAACAGCTTGAAAAACAAACCCGTAAACATTTTAAGAATTATGTAAGAATGGACGAACTTAGTCGTTCTATTATTAAACAAAAGATAGAATAAGAATTATTCTTTAAAACCGATTAATATAGAAACACAGCCGCTTGCAGCAACGGCAACTTCTTCTTCAACTTGTGGAACTCTTACTTGTACAATAAGTTGTTGTGTTGCATTTGAATGAAAATCCCAATAATTAACGTAATCATGGTCTTTATTGTAAAATAAAGTATTACGTTCAGAATCGAGTAGTTTAAATTCAACTTTACCAAGATTTTCCTGAGAGCAAACAAAAAGTCGATAATCTTGTCCTTTATAAAAGGTAACTACTAATTCGGCAACATCGCCCGGATTTAATACAGCCATATTGAGTTGACCGTTATATGTAAAAGGTTTTATTTGTGGCACGCATTCTTTTTTGGTAAAACCCTTACATTGAGAAAAAACGCTGCTAATTGCAAATAAGGAAATAAAAAGTATCAAGCTTATCGTTTTCATAGTTTTACTATTTACAATTTTACAATATTTGTACGTATTTGTTTAGCTAAAGTTTTAATTTTATCAAAAGTTTCTTTACTAAAAGTAACTTTAGCTACACTATAAATTGTGGTTGTTTTTTTTGTTTCGTCGGTAACTACATTTCCTTTTACGTATTCAATTTTTACATTTTCGTAAAGAGCCTTTAATTCTTCGAGCATGGGCAAATATGCTTGCAAGTCTTTATCATCGGGGTATGCTTTAATAAGTTCAATCATATTTGCTAGTGAATATTTTTGCTCACCAATTCTATCTACAATTTCTTTGTTTGATGGATTAGCGTAATCGGCGATTTGAGTAGCGATGTAAAGCGATTCTATCCAACCACCCAGAATTACTAGAGTAGCAGTATTGCCGCGATCATTATCTTTTAAATAACTATCAGCAGCGGCATACGTTTCAGATATAATTTGAAGCAATGAATCTTTGTTGTCGATATTTTTTTCCATTCGTTGAATAGCTCTAGAGCCTTGTTCTTCGGGTATTTCAATGGCATCGCAAAGTTTCTTTATGCCCGATAAATAATTAATGGCAAGTTGTATTTGGTCGAATAAGCGAACGTAAGAGAGATCGCTGCCAAAAACACCTAACATGAGTGCTTGTTTGCTAATAGATGTATATTTTTCAACATCTTTATACGACCATAACACATCGCTTCTAAATTGTGCACCACTACGTTGTATAACCGACGACATTTCGATGGGCGAGGGTACATTATAGAAAATCTTTTTTACACGATTGGTGTGTACAGTATCGTTTTTTAATGATGTAGTATCTCCATCGTTTAAGTTTTGATTTTGATTATTGTTGCACCCAATAAACAGAAAGGAGAAAATGCTAAAAAGTAAGAGAATATTTTTCATAGTCATTGAATTTGAAATTTGATACAATGATAATGAAAAAAAAAGTATTTAACTATTTTTTAGGAAAAATTTTGTTATAAAAAATTATAATTAAAATTACACCCAATGTAATAGAAGAATCCGCTATGTTAAAAACGGGCCTAAAAAAAATAAATGGTTCGTTAGCCCAAATGGGGAACCACGAAGGGAAATGTCCTTCTATTAATGGAAAATAAAGCATATCGACTACTTTACCATGAAGAAATGTTCCATAGCCGCCATTGGGTGGGAAGAGTTGTGCTAATTGTCCTTCGCTACTACTATATATAACCCCATAAAAAAGACTATCGATAATGTTGCCAACTGCACCTGCCCAAATAAACGAAATAGCAGCAATAAATATAAATTTAGCTTGTTCTTTTATGAGTTTAATTAAATACCATCCAATGCCAATAGCAGCTACAATTCTTAAGAGCGAAAGAATAAGTTTACCCCAGTTGCCATCCGATAATGTAAGTCCAAATGCCATGCCTGGGTTTTCGGTAAAATGTATATAAAACCAGTTGAATATTTTATAATCTTCGCCAAGCATAAAATGGGTTTTGATATACCATTTTAGTAATTGGTCAAATAATAGAACTCCTAGTATAATTCCAACAGCGGTATAAGCTCTTTTTTTAATCATATATTAGAGTAATTTATTAAGTTCGTCGAGTTGTTTGGTTTTGTTTGTATTTCTTTTTCGTTTAGCTGTTTCAGTAAAATATTGGTGTTTTCGAATAAATTCATATTGTAGTTTGTTCCAATCGTTAAGTGAACGTATTTTTTTTCGTTCGTATAATTCTCTGAATAAGTTTTGCGATACTGGAATAAAATCGTTTCTCCCGAGATAGTCTAAGTCGGCATCGCAAATAATGCTTTCGAGTAAGTCTTTAGGTTGAGGTGGAAATTTAGTTGCTAATATTAAACGACAAATGGTATCAATTTGGTCTTGTCTGAAATTATAATTTGGTAGAATTTCGCGAGCAAATTTTACGCTTTGCTCTTCATGGTCGTCATAATTGCCGCTAATAAAGCCCGAATCATGTAAAAGAGCAGCCGTTTTAAGTATTAATAATTCTTCTCGATTAACTTTTTCGCCTAGTGCGAGCATTTCTACTTGAGTAATAACGTCGATAGTATGTTTTACGTCGTGATAGTATAAATTTTTAGGCAATTTTTTTTCTAACAATGTTAATACAAATTCTTCTAGGTCATCGTATATCAGAAACTGGCGTTTAAGTATGAATTTATCGTTAGGTTCGTTAGGATTATCGGGGTTTGCCATATCGGGACGTATTCCTTTTACGAAATACATATCTATTTCGCCTTTATGTTTTACAGGGAGTTTTCCTCTGTATTCGCATATAAAATAATCTTTAATTCGCCCGTAAACATCGCCCGAGATATTAATTTCACCAGCAATACTCGATGATTCCATACGAGAGGCGATATTGACTGCATCGCCCCATATATCGTAAGAGAACTTTTTGCTTCCAACGACTCCGGCTACAACCGAGCCACTATGAATACCGATTCGGATAGACCATTGATAACGGAAAATATTTTTGTTGTTTTTAATAAATTCTTGCATTTTTAATGCTACCAGTGTAACATCAATAGGGTTAGTTCTGTTTTTCTTAGGCACACCACCAGCACACATATAAGCATCGCCAATTGTTTTTATTTTTTCTACACCATATAAATCACAGATGTCGTCGAAATTTTTAAAAACCAAATTAAGTTCGTCGATAAGCATTTCGGGAGCCATTTGTTCTGTAATGTGTGTAAATCCCTGAACATCGGCAAAAAGAATAGAAACAAGTGAAAACTTCTTTTTTTCAACAGAACCTTTTTCTTTTAAATCTTTTACAGCTTCTTCGGGTAAGAAATTACGAATAAGCTCATCTACTTTTTCTTTTTCTTCTGCTAATTGCTTTGTTCTTAAATTAAGCTCTGTTTCGATATGGTGCTTTTCTTTTGCAAATAAATAAGCTCTCCATTGAAATATCATAATAATGAGACTGCTCACTAAAACGATGTAAATGATGTATGCATACCATGTTCTATAAATAGGTGGCAGTATTTTAAATTCAAAAATAACTTCGTTAGAAATTGTTCCATAAATATTTTTTGCGCGAACATGAAAAATATACCGACCTTCGTAAAGGTTTGTATATTCTTTAAAAGTATTGGTTGTCCAATCAGACCAGTGTTTGTCGAACCCTTCTAAATAGTATTGATATTGGATGTTATGAATACCATCAAAATAAGGAGCAATAAACTCAAAGTGAATATTATGATTTTTATATTCAATTTCTAATATATTAGGGTTTTCGGGCAAAAATGTAAAAGCAGAAATGGTATCTTTACCGGTTATGATAGACGATAAATAAAGCATAAGTTTACTGGTATCTTGAGTGAGCTTTTTGGCATCAAATCGTATAAGTCCGTCGAAAGTTCCAAACCATGTAACAGCATTTGAATCGGGGAAAATCGATTCTATTGTAAATTCACGAATTATTTTAAAAGGATTTTTAATAATCTTGTAATTATTATTTTTGTAAAAAGCTACGGCGGTTTCTTTTTCGTATATGCCTTCTTTGCCCGAACTAAACCAAATATTTTTATATTGGTCTTCTTTTAAAGGGAATATCCATGTGTTGGGTGATTTAACAAGTAAGGTGTCTTTAATAAATTCATTAATCAATGTGTTATATAGAAAAGGACCTTTTTGTGTACTAAATATAACACCTCTTCGGGTTGAATAAACGTCGATCCATCCAGTTCCAATAGGAAATCCTTTTCCCGATTTAAAATGATTTATAATTTGAGCTGTGTTATTTTTAAGGTCAACTCTCACTTGATAGGTTCCACTATAATCTGAACCGAGCCAATAAGTTCCATCCCCATTTTTAGCAATAGTTCGTATATGATCTGAAAGCTCTGAATGAATTGCTGTAAACTGGGGTTGTCCTTTTATAAATTCAATTTTTCCAATACCATTGTTTAATCCCACTAAAATTATATTGTTTAGAGTATCTAATGCTAAAAAGTCTTCAAAAATATATTGTGAATTGATAATTTGTATTTTTTCTTTTTTATTTATGAAATATAAACCGACATCGGTGCTCAGTAATAGGCCGTAAGGCGTTGGCATCATTTTATTACAGTCTACTTGAATTTCTTTTAACAGTTTAAACATATTACCTTGTACAGACTGTTTTAGAAAGAAAGTGTTATCTAAATATCTTAATCCTTGAGTTGTGGCTAAATATATTTTATTGTTAAATCTACATATATCAGATACTCCACCTTTTACGCCATTAACTGTTGAGAAATATGAAAATGCCGAATAAATTTCAATTCTCGACAAACCATTATTCATAGCAGCCCAAACATTATTCCATTTGTCGAGATAAAGTGCATTGATGTTATCGTTAATCAAAAGGTTGTCGGTAGAAAGTTCAAAAAGTGCATGCCCTTTGGTATCCATACCAATTATTCCTCCGCGATAGGTACCAAATACATATATAGAGTCAGGAGTCATTATATGACAAGAGTACTGATGTTCGTTAATATAATTTTCTATTTCGTTTTTGAAAGGGATTATTTCGCCAGCTTTGGTTAATATGTAAAAGTTTTTTTCGTTGCGAAATTTTAAAAGAAAGTTATTGTAATAAGGAATTAAAAAATCGATAATTTTATTATGAAGCGATTGAGTGCTTAACCAAAGTATCATATTGCCATTGGCATATTGATAAAGTCCGCCGGGCTCTTTAAAAATAAAAAGTTTATCGTTGATTGTATAAAGTTCCAAAAGGTTGGATGTGCTATCGATCACTCTAATATTTTTTCCGTTATAAGCGAATAAGTAAGAGTAATTACCAATAAATAAAATTTCGTCTCGGTAAGAAATAATCGATGTTATATCGCCAATTTTTTCTTTTAATGCAGATGAATTTATAAGTGATTTAAATTCGTAAATGTTTTTTTGTCCAGTAGTTATTATTCCAAAATCTTTGTAAACAGCAGCATAAACATTTTTTTTATAGTCGGTGCACAAGCGAGGAATTCCTTGTGCAGGAATCAACGACCAATGAACGCCATCGTATTGAATAATACCACTTACATTACTAATAAAGTAAATTCCCTTATCGTTTTGGGCGATAGAAAAATTTTGACTTTCGTAACCATAAACTTTTGGTGGGAAATTTTGTACCAGTGGGAAGCCAGCTTCGTCGAATTGAGCCATTAAAGCTGAATTAATTGAAACAAAAAATAATATGAATAAGTTTTTTAACAATTTAATAAATATTTATTAGTTTTGCCCAAAAATAAAGTACAAAGTTAATCTTTTATTGAAATATCTTAAAATATTATTTATGGAAAAAAATAAAAAAACGGTATTAGTTCCTTGTGATTTCACCGAAGTTGCTATTAATGCGTTGCATCATGCTGCTATTTTAGCAAAAAAAATTAATGCTAGATTGGTTGCTTTTAATGTAGTTAAAAAGGAAAAAGAAATAGTAGATACCATTGAGCAACTTAAACAATTTGTTGTTAAAGCAAATTTACCCAAAGATTTGGAATTAGAATATGCAGCAAAAGAAGGTAATATATACGATACGATTAAAGAAAAAGCCGAAGAAATTGGAGCAATCTTTATAGTAATGGGGACCCATGGTATTAGTGGAATGCAAAAGCTAATAGGTAGCAAAGCCCTTAAAGTAATTGCCAACTCTGTTATACCGTTTATTGTCGTGCAAGATAAGCCAATTCCCGATCATTATTTTTCTAAGATAGTTATCCCTGTTGATTTTACAGTAGAAAATAAAGAAAAATTAAAATGGGCACATTATATATCAGTATATTTTAATTCAACAATGATTTTGTATGTGGTGAACATTACCGACGAAGTATTATTGAAAAAAGTAAAAGCAAATTTATTATTTGCTAAAAAATATTTTGAAGAACGTGAAATTAATTACGAAATTCATATAGCAGGTTCTGATAAAAAATTCGAAGATTCTATTATTGAATTTTCTGATAAAATAAAAGCCAATGGCTTACTTATAATGACGACCAAAGATCCTCAATTTACAGATTATATTTTTGGTGCAGAAGAACAACAAATAATCGCCAATAATGCGAAAATACCTGTTATTTGCATAAATCCACGAACTGATATTAAGAAATTTCAAGGCTTTAACTAATTATTTTAGAAAGCTTTAAAGCCTATAATTTCTCTAACTTCGCGAAGTGTTTTTGAAGCGCTTTGGCGAGCTTTCTCGGCACCTAAATCAATTACTTTCTTTAAATAACTATGATTGTTCGATAAGGCTTCGATTTTTTCTCTTATAGGACTTGTAAAACGAATAATATCTTCGGCAATTTGTTTTTTCATATCGCCATATCGAATTTGGCAATGGTTATATTGTTCAAGAAAATATTGATAGGTATCGTTACTTGACATCACTTTCATGAGTGTAAATAAATTAGCAATGGGTTCTGTCATAGGTTGATTGGGTTCCGTTGGACCGCTGTCGGTAACGGCCTTCATTACTTTTTTGCGAATAATTTCGGGGCTATCGGCTAAATTTATAGCATTCCCTTCCGATTTTCCCATTTTGCCACTACCGTCTAGTCCAGGAATTTTTACAAGTTGTTCGCCAAAATTATAAGCCACTGGTTCGGGAAAATAATCTACCCCGTACATACGATTAAAGCGTGCAGCAAAATTGCGAGTCATTTCTAAATGCTGTTCTTGGTCTTTACCAACGGGAACTTTATGGGCTTTATGTATAATAATGTCTGCAGCCAT
The DNA here is from genome assembly GCA_013314715.1 of Bacteroidales bacterium. Classification (NCBI taxonomy): domain Bacteria; kingdom Pseudomonadati; phylum Bacteroidota; class Bacteroidia; order Bacteroidales; species Bacteroidales bacterium. The sequence continues at coordinate 51,274 of JABUFC010000016.1, forward strand.
AAGAACCGGATAAGTTAGTAATCCGGCATTAACATTATTGGGTTGCTTACGAGCTTTTTCTTTAAAAGTAGTACAACGTTCAAGTTCGCCCAAATAAGCATTCATGTTTAATAATAAATAGAGCTCGGGTATTTCATGTATATCGCTTTGACGATAAAGAACACACTTTTCGGGATCTATACCACAAGCTAAATATTCTACCAACACTTGTTTAGTGTTTTCGAATAAATTCTCGGGTGTAGGATGCGTAGTAAGCGAATGAAAATCGGCAATAAAAAAATAACAGGTATGTTCTTCCTGAAGTTTCAGAAAATTTTTTATGGCTCCGAAATAGTTTCCCAGATGTAAGTTCCCTGTTGATCGAATTCCGCTTACAATTATTTCTTTTTTCATGCTTGCTCGATTTATGATGCAAAGGTAGCTATTTTTATGTTTATTATAACGATGTATGTTATTAACGAATAAATAATAATTCGCGATATTTAGGAAGTGGCCAATATTCGTTATCGATAATAAGTTCAATTTTATCGGAATGATATCTTATTTTATCAAGATAAGGTTTAACATTGTTGGCATACATTTCAGCTTTTTGACGAATATTGTTTACTGCATTAGCCAGTTTCCGTTCGTTTTCCATTTCTTGTTTTAATTTATACAATGCTTGTGTATGTGTATTTAATTCTTTCAAGAGTTTGGTATGCATCGAAAAATGTTTCGATGACATTTTAAGTTGTTTATAGTGGCTAATGATATCGAGTAATAACTTCTCGTATTTTAATGAAGCAGGTATAATATGATTATCGATTAAATTTCCTAAAACACGCGATTCGATTTGAAGTTTTTTAATGTAAAATTCTAACCGAACTTCGTAACGTGCTTCTAATTCGTATTCTTTAAATACAGATAATTGTTCAAAAAGCTTTATAGACTTAGGGCTTATATAGGCTTTAAGTGCTTCAACGGCTGAATTAGTAGTTGATAATTTTCTTTTTTTTGCTTCTTCGTGCCATTCGGTTGAGTAACCATTTCCATCGAAAACAATATTTTTGCTTGCAGTAAAGAACGTTTGTATTGTTTTCAGAAGAGCCTCGTCTTTATTAAATTTCTTTTTTATAAAATTGTCGAAGGTTTCTTTAAACAAAATCATTTGTTGAGCTACGGCAGTATTTAGGGCTATGAGTGAGGCCGCTGGATTGGCAGAGGAGCCCACTGCCCTAAATTCAAAACGATTACCGGTAAAGGCAAAAGGTGAGGTTCTGTTGCGGTCGGTATTGTCGAGTAGAATTTCGGGTATGCTACTAATGTCAATTTGAAGTGCTTTTTTTTCAGAAACGGTCATTTCTTTTTTAGAAAGCGTTTTGTCAATTTCGTTTAAAACAGAAGAAATCGTTTTACCCAGAAACACGCTTATAATATTGGGTGGTGCTTCGTTTCCACCTAACCTAGCTTCGTTTCCTAATGTTGCAATCGAAGCTTTGAGTAAGTCGGAGTGTTCGTACACGGCTTTAATAACAATGGCTATAAAAGATAAAAAACGAAGATTAGATTCGGTAGTATGCCCTGGTGAAAGTAAATTGGTCCCTTCATTCGTCATTAAAGACCAATTACAGTGTTTACCAGAGCCATTTATTCCAGCAAAAGGTTTTTCGTGAAGTAGAATTCTAAAGTTATGTCGTTCGGCAACCTTACGCATAATGTCCATTAGTAGTATATTGTGGTCGTTGGCTAAATTGGCATATTCAAAAATAGAAGCACACTCAAATTGATTAGGTGAAACTTCGTTATGCCTTGTTTTTAGTGGGATTCCTAATCGCCATGCTTCTATTTCTAAGTCGGCCATAAATGCTTTAACTCGTTCTGGAATACTGGCAAAATAGTGATCTTCGAGTTGTTGGTCTTTAGCTGATGCATGCCCTAATAAGGTTCTGCCAGTAAGCATTAAATCAAATCTTGCATTGTATAGCGATTCGTCAACTAAAAAATATTCCTGTTCCCATCCAAATGTAACGGCTACTTTTGTCTCTTTACCGAGAAACAATTCGCATAATGGTGCTGCAGCTTTTTCAATTGCGTGAATCGACTTTAAAAGTGGCATTTTGAAGTCTAGTGCTTCGCCTGTATAGGAAATAAATATAGAGGGGATACAAAGTGTTTTACCAATGATAAAAGCTGGCGATGATGGGTCCCATGCTGTATAGCCTCTTGCTTCGAATGTACTTCGAATACCGCCACTCGGAAAGCTTGAGGCATCAGGTTCTTGTTGTACAAGTTTATCGCCCGAAAATTTTTCGATTACATTACCATCTGAGTCGGGCTCAAAAAAAGTATCATGTTTTTCTGCACTTGCTTCATTTAAAGGTTGAAACCAATGGGTATAATGTGTTGCTCCGTTTTCTATAGCCCATGCTTTCATGCCTAACGCTATTTGGTCTGCAATTTTTCTCGAAATGCGTTCACCCTTTTCAATGGATAGAAATATTTGGTTATATGCTTCTGAAGATAAATATCGACGCATCTTAGATTTGTCGAAAACATACTTACCAAATTCTTCAGGTACAGATTTAATCTCTATGGTAGCAACCGGTTTATGCTTAAAAGACTCTTCTAAAGAACGAAAACGTAAAGTACTCATGTTTTTTTTTGTATGCAAAAATAATTATTTTTCTTTGTTTATCCATTTACAATTTTGACGATGGAGCATAATAGAAAAAGATTAACAATAAAATTTGGTTATTGGTAAACTTTTAAGGCTGTTTTAAAAGATATAAAAAATTAAAATTTACTTAACATACGTTTTTTTTAAGTTACAAATTATCAGTTTTATACGTATTCTAAAAAAATATAAAAAAACTGATAAAGATTGAAAAAAATGATTTAATTTTGAGTTCTAAAATTTATGAGCTATGACAAACGAAGAAACCGAAAAAAACCTAGAGGCTGCACGTCAGCTAATTGAAAAAATTAAAGAACAACTTGGTTACGAAAACGAAAAAATAGAGGAGTTTAAACTTAAAATGTATCGCGAAAATGATTTTAAAGTAAGCAAATTTCAAGCTTACACGGGTCCAAATTATTATTTAGACCGTGCTGCATTAGTATTTAACATTTTTATATCACCTGTTGGTGATAGTGTTGATTTTTTTAAAGAACACGTTTCGAAAGTTTTTCCCAAAGCTTTAGAATGGGAAACGCCGTATGTTATTGACTTATTCTGCAAAGTTTTGCTCGAAACGTTGAAAATGGATATAGATTTGTTTATCAATAAGTATTCTATTTCGACCGATGGCGATGAGTATGTTGTTGCCATAGAATATCTCGATAAAAAAGTAGCTAAAGAAGCCGTTTATTTAGTTTCCGATTGGTTTTATGCTATTACCAACGACGATTATAAATTCGATTTCGTTAAGAAATGGCAAGAGCTTCAAGCAAAATTTGACAAAACCTTATATGGTGGACCCACAATATATTCGCTTATTGAAGCAGGTTTAAAACGCGATATTCCTGTTATTTATCTATACGAAGAAAATCAATTCATGTGGGGTTATGGGAAAAAACAACTCAGAGGGCGCTCTACCACTTTCCATAATGACGGAATAAAAGATACAGAGTTTACCATGTATAAGGATATGGTAGGCGATTTTCTTGTAAAATGTGGATTCCCAACTCCTCAAGGAACCAATTGTTATACTGAAGAAGAGGTATTAGAGGCAGTAAAAAAATTATCTTTCCCTGTAGTTGTAAAGCCCGTTGCTGGACATAAAGGACAAGGAGTTACTACCGGAATAGAAAATGAAGCACAAGCATTAGAGGCATTCAGAAAAATTGTAAAAGCTGCTCAAGAAGAAGGAGTAAATTTTGATGGTGCTTTGGTTCAACAGCAAATTTATGGAACCGACCACCGTTTATTAGCAGTAGGTGGAAAATTTGTGGCTGCCCTTGAGCGTGTTCCGGCCTATGTTGATGGTGACGGTATTAATACCATTGAAAAGCTTATTGAAGAAGAAAATAAAAAAATAATTCGTTTAGATAATGCTCGTTCGCCTTTATGTAAAATTAAGATTGATGATAATTTAATTGAATTTTTAAAATTACAAGGCTTAACATTAAATGATGTGCCTAAAGCTGGTGAGCGTATTACTTTACGTCGTGTGGCTAATATTTCGGCCGGTGGTGTGTCAATAAATGTAACAGATAAAATTCACCCACTTAATGTAAAAATGGTAGAAGACATTGCTTCGTATTTCAACGTGCGTTGTTTAGGTATAGATGTTTTGGCTCAAGATATTGCTAAACCTTGGACTGAAGGTAATTTTGGAATTATCGAAATAAATGCAGGTCCTGGAGTATTTATGCATTTAGCTCCTGCTTACGGTGGTAGCATTGATGTGCCAGGCAAAATTATTCTTTCACATTTTAAACGTCCCGAAAATTCTCGCATTCCAATAATTGCTGCTAATTATGTTACACAAGAATTCGCTAATTTGCTTAATGCAAAATTACACGAAATCAATCCTAAAGTATTTTTCAGCAGCTTAACACGTAAAGGAGTGTATTTTAATGGCGAATATTTCTATAATAATCCCAATCATGATGCTAACGTAGAAAACATGCTACGTCATCCTAAAGTTGATTTTGCACTGATTATGCATGAGTCGGATGATATTTATGATTTTGGAATGGTTCATCGTGGCGCCGATCTTGTTATTCTTGACGAGCCTCGTTATGCAGAAGAAAAAACATTATTAAGTCAATTATTGCCAGGTGGGCATGTTTTATGGGTAGATGGTAATCAGATTTATTTAAAAAATAACGGCGATGTACTCAATTCAACAACATTCGATGAAAATAATCCCGACGATAAAGAACAAAAAATGTTATCGCTTATTGAACCATTGTTGCCCGAATTATTATATAAATATGAATTCAACGATTAAAATTATCAATAAAATTATTTAAGAAAGAGGCTGTCTCAAAAGAGCAGCCTTTTTTCTAACAATTAAATAGAATTTGTATCTTTGAGCAAAAATTAATATTATATGAAACACTTAATTACATTAATATTATTATTTTTTTTTACAAATATATTTGCACAAATAACTATTACACAAACCGATTTGCCGACGGTTAATGATACTATTTATTATAAAATGGGAATTATAAATAATTTCGATTCAAATGTTACGGGGGCAAATGTAGTATGGGATTTTAGTCAAGTATCTTTTAATAATCAACGGGCAGATACTATTATTTCTGTAACATCAACTCCAATTGTATATAATGTAATTTTTAACTTTACTATAGCCAATTTAGCCTTTATAAATCAAACTCCGCCAAGCTTGGGGGTTGGAATAACCGTATCGGATTATTATGATTTTTATAAAAAAACGAGTTCTTATTATCGTAAGGCTGGTTTTGGAGCCACTATCAATGGGGTTCAAACACCGGTAAAATATGACTATCCTGAATTATATTTTAAATTACCTTTAACTTATGGAACAACTGATTCGTCGGTTTCTTCATATGGCTTATCAATCCCCAATTATGGTTATTATGGACAAACGATCAATCGCAAACATATAGCCGATGGATGGGGGACGCTGATAACTCCTTTCGGCACTTACAATGCCATTCGTGTAAAGGAAACGGTGAATATTACCGATACAATATTTAGTGAATCAATGAATTTTGGATATACCATAAATCGACCTGTTAGTTACGAATATTATTGGTTGGCTAATGGAATGAAAGGTCATGTAGTGAAAATAACTAAAAATGGACCATCTAATATTATTGAAGTTCGTTATGATCCTCTACTTTTTGTAAATAATTTGTCGAATACCGATATTTATGTGTTTCCCAACCCAGCTGCAAACCAATTATTTATTAATCAACTACCTGAAGGTGTTAAGCATATTGCTCTAACGAATATATTGGGACAAGTATGTTTTAATAGTCAAAGTATTGAAAAAAATATAATGCTTAATATAAGCACATTGCCTAATGGAATATACTTTATTGAAATAAAAACTTCCAAAGGATGCTTTAAAAAGACCATCGTAGTGGATAATAAACAATAATTGACCTTGATAAAATAAGGAATATTCGAGCAAAACTCGTTTAACTAAATAAATACGTTTTACAAATAGAAGACCTAAGGCGATTTATAAAGTTATAAAAAGCTTCTTTTAATTTTCAAGCCAAATTAAACCAAAATTAATCATTGAAACCTTTGCAAAACTTCTTTTTTGGTCGAGTCCAACCTTTCTCTCGTCATTCTGAGCTTGTCGAAGAATGACCCCATTGCCCATTTTGTTTTGCGTATGGTTATACCTCGACAGGCTCGGTATGACGGTGGGTGTAGAGTTTATTCTTCTAAAAATATTACTTTGAGACCTTTGCAAAACTCCTTTTTTCTTCTCATATAATTGAAAAAAAATTGAAAATAAGATTGATTTTTTTACGATTACTATTGTTTTATTCTAATTTTGCTAAGGTCTTATTTTCTGATTTTTTTAATTTTATATCGTTAAAATGAGTCCTTTGCAAGGCTATTAACATGCAAATATGTGATTGTTAATAACTTATTGATGTTTTTATTTAAAATTCCAGAAATAATGGTTATTTTAGCGTTATGAAATTAGAAAAATCAGGAAATATGAC
>JABUFC010000017.1 GCA_013314715.1 Bacteroidales bacterium
GTAATTATTTTTTAATTTTTAAATTAAGGTCACATGGAATACGCCATTCGAATAAAGAGCAAGGCTTATTTGTGAGTGATAATTTCATTTTCGGTTGCTGTGAATTTATTCTCATGGCTATTTCATATTTATGATATTTAGTAAAAGCAAAAGTAAATATTTTTTCAACATAAACTAATGGTAAATTATTTTCTAAAACCGATTGAATTTTCTTGAGCTAAATTATACAGGTCGGCAACTTGTGGTATATCATCGGGTACAATGGTTGTAATAAGTTCGTATGAGCGTTGATTGCCAGGTATTTCAGCTACTCTAAGGTGTTGTTTTTTTATCATTAAATCGGTGATTTTTCTCATTTCACGGGCATTACCAAAACTGTTTTTTTCTCGTGGAATTTGCCTTATAAATGCTTCGAGTTTTTCTTGAGCAGGAGTGCTCATGGTCAAATTTTCCTCTTGCAACATGTTGATAGCTATTTGCATCAGTTCTTCGTTAGAATAATCTTCAAATAAAAGTGTTTTGTCGAAACGGCTTCGTAGTCCTGGGTTGGCATTGATAAAATCAATCATGGGTTTTGGGTAGCCAGCTACAATAACAGAGAGTTCATTGCGATGGTCTTCCATTTCCTTGAGTAAAACTTCTATAGCTTCTTTGCCAAAATCGTTACCGTCTTTATTAAATGCAAGCGAATAGGCTTCGTCAATGAACAAAATTCCTCCTAATGCCGATAAGATAACTTTTTCTGCTTTAATAGCCGTTTGTCCAACGTATCCGGCTACCATTTCGCTACGGTCAACTTCGACAACATGACCTTTTTCGAGTAAGCCTAATGCTCTGAAAATATCGCCTAAGATACGTGCTACAGTTGTTTTGCCTGTTCCTGGATTACCAGTAAATATGTAATGAAGCGAAAAAGCCTTATGGATGGGTTTGCCTATTTCATGATAATATCGAACCAGCTTTACCATTTCATTAATTTCTTTTTTTACTAAGGATAAGCCTATTAAATGGTTCAATTTTTCTAAACTTATTTGTAAAAGGCTTTCGTCGATCTTGAGATGAACTTCTTGCTTATGTTGATTGGGATATATTTCCAATACATCAATTTCTTTAATGGTTGATAGTGCTTCATTAGGTAACGATTCGGGTTGTGGATGAGACATTATGCGCCGTGCCATATTGATTTTAGCTTCGTTGAGTAAACCAACAGCAAAACGAGCATTTCCAAAAGATCTATCACGATTGCGATATTGATTGGTAATGATTTTTTCAAATTCAACTAACGCTTCGTTTGTAATGGTTAAATTAAGAGTTTGGGCTTTAGTTTGCAAAATTTGCATAAGTTCGTTAGGCGTATAATCGGGAAAACGGAAATAATAGCTAAAACGACTTTTTAAACCAGGGTTAGAGTTAAGAAAATTTTCCATTTCGACAGGGTATCCGGCAACCATGATAGCAATATCGCCTTTGCCATCAGACATTTCTTTGAGTAATACTTCGATAACCTCTTTGCCAAAATCTTTACTGTCGTCGTCGCGAAAGAGGCTGTATGCTTCGTCGATGAATAAAATACCTCCACGAGCTTTGTCAATGGCTTCTTTAACCTTGGGTGCTGTTTGCCCTATATATTCGGCTACAAGCTCTGAGCGACCTACTTCTATTACATGCCCTTTGCTTAGCATTCCGAGCGAATGATAGATTTCGCCCAAAAGCTTTACTACGGTTGTTTTGCCTGTTCCGGGATTCCCAGTGAAGACACAATGCAAATTTAATTTTTCATTTTCGTTAAATCCTTTTTCTTTTCTTAGGTTAATGTACTTAATGTATAGAATATGTTCCTGAATTTGTGCTTTTATATCGTTTAAGCCTATTAGTGAATTGAGTTCAACGAGTATCTCGTCAACAGTTTTTTTAGCTTTTTGTTGTGGAAGATTGATGTTTTTTTGTTCTGTGTTTGTATAATTAGGAGTTAGAAATGGATTCCCAATCCAAAATATGGCATCCCCTTCTTCTTCATGGTCAGAAATATCAATTTGTGCTCGGGCAATAATTTGTCCCATAAATAAAATATCGACAAAATATAAAGGCTGGGGGAATGAATTATTCGGTTCGTTTTTGCCCCATCCGGTATAAAAATGGAATGTTTTATCAATATCAATGTTAATATATTCAATAATGGATGCTTCTCCTTTTATAAAACCATTTATGTCTAAAAATCGAAAAACGACTTCTGCATAGTATGGAGTTTTCGATTTATTTTTAATGATAACATCGGCATATATGTAACGTATTTTGTTTTTGTCAAAAACTTTCAATGGGGTTATTTTTTCTATGTCCGGAACGGTATTACCTTCGTTGAATAACTTAACGTCAATAACTTCGAAAAAAGGATTTTCAGTTGGAGTAACGGTACCTACATCCTCAATATAAAAATCGCAGGTGCCTAATTTTTTATTATCCCAATATACTTCCCAGTAATAATTACCTAATGTCCAATATTTACCTTGATCTTTAGTGCCCCAACCCTCGCGAATATAAGCGATGTGTTCATCTTTGGTTATGGTATATTCTTCTTCAAAATTACAAAGCTCTTTGTCTTCTTTTGAGTTGGTTTTAAATAAGCAGCGGAATCGTAATTTTATTTTTTGGTCTTTTTGGTTGTAATATTTATTGAGAAGACCAACTTCGCAACTTATATATGTTGTTTCGCTGCGGTCGAAAACTTTTCTGTATTTTTTTTCGTTGTTAAACCATTCGCTGTCGCCATATACTTTCATTGAAACAAACTCAATGTTAGTACTTTCTTCTTTTGATGAACTCCCAAAAAACATAGATTATTATTTTTAGTACAAAAGTAAAGTTTTAATCTTAAAGCCCAAAAAATAAAAGTTTATTAATAACTTTGTTTGCTTATTTTTAACAAGGTCTTACTATATTTGTATTCATGGGTATTTAAAAAAATACTAAAGTTAGAGTTATAATAAGTTATGCGACTTTAATATTTCTGCCAATATAAATATTGAAGTTTCTTTATGTAAAATTTGATTATCATTACCGCACTTGGGCGAATATATACAAGCAGGGCAACCATTTTCACATTGACAATTATTTATTAATTCATAAGTCATTTGTAATAATTCTTCAGCAAATTCAAAAGCTTTTTTTGTTAGACCAATACCTCCCTCAATTCCTTCATAAATGAAAATTGTTGATTTTTCAGTTTGGGGATTTAAAGGATATGAGATACCTCCTAAGTCCCAACGGTCGCACATAATTTTTAAAGGCATAATTCCAATCATTGCATGCTCTATACCATGAATACCACCATCTAAAGAAAAATTTTTTTGATTATTTATTTTATCTTTTATTTCATTAGAAAGAGAAAACCAAAATGCCTGAGTTTTAAATACTCTTGGCTCATAGTTTAATTTTTCCATACCTATTACATTTTCATATTTTTTTATTTTGTAACCCAAGATGTGTTCTTTTACTTTAACATTACCAAATGAAATTTTTGTATCATGGTAATTTCTATTTTTAATTACATTAATAATTTCAAGATTAACATGAATAATTGGCTCAGTGTAATAGTCAACGTCCTTTTTAATTAATTCGATCATTGAATTTTCTTCATCAAGATTTTCTACAATATATGTTTCTCCTTTATGAAAATAAACAGCTCCTTTAAATGCTTTCTTGTATACTTCTTCATCAGATAACGTTTCTATTAAATTATCATCATAAATTAATTTATAAATTTTCCTTGGCATACTATCAATCCTAACAAAATCGGATGCTTTTGCTATAGTTACATAACCTGATTTTGTTTTTCTAACAATACCTTCATTTATAAAGTTCTTCAAAATTTCCTCGTTGTTTTCTCCAAAATATTTTATTTCATTATTGGGAATAAAAGGCAATTCAGAAATTGCACATAGTAATTGACCTGCTTTAATAATTTCATTCTCAGTATCAATAATAATATTTTCTGGACTTTTATCAAATAATACATTTGGATGTTTAAATATATATTGGTCCAATGAATTTTCAAATGCAATTAAAATAACAACAGAACTTTTATTTCTTCTACCAGCCCTACCAGCTTGTTGCATTGTTGAAATAATTGTTCCTGGATAGCCTGATATAAGAACACAGTCTAAAGAACCAATATCAATACCTAATTCTAAAGCATTAGTTGAAGCAATTCCTTTTAAAAAACCTTTTTTGAAGTTATTTTCAATATCTCTTCTTTCTTTGGGTAAATATCCAGCCCTGTAAACTGAAATTTTATCTTTTAAAATTGGCTGTTCTTCTTTCACCCAATGTATTATTAATTCGGCCATTTGCCGTGAAATTGTAAAACAAAGTGTTTGACATTGATGCGAAATGAAGTATTTAAAAAGTTCTTTTGTTTCACTATGTGTGCTTTTTTCTCCTGAACCAATTCCACCAAAAAACGGATTGTATAGAATAAAGTATTTTTCTCCTTTTGGCGATCCATCATTATCAATAATACTAATATTCTCTCCAATTAATTTTTCTCCAAATTCTTTGGGATTTGCAATAGTAGCGGTTGATAAAATGAACTGTGGATTTGCTCCATAAAAATTACAAATTCTTTTTATACGTCTAATAAGATATGCAATATTAGAACCAAATACACCACGATAATGATGTATTTCATCTAAAACAATAAAATTTAGATTCTGAAAAAAATGTTTCCAAAGTGTGTGAAATTGTAAGTTAAGATGAAGTTCGTAGGGATTTGTCAAAATTATTTTTGAATTGATTCTTATATCTTTTCTTAAATATTGAGATGTATCACCATCATATATATTTGCTTTAGTGTCAATATTCAAATATGTTTCTATTTCACGTATAGCCTTTAACTGGTCATTAGCAAGGGCTTTTGTCGGATAAATGTAAAGAGCAGAAATATTCTTTTTATTTATAAATTTTTCAAAAATAGGTAAATTAAAACAAAGTGTTTTTCCAGAAGCAGTTGTAGTAGTGATTAAAATATTTTCTCCTTTCCTGATTTTTTCAATAGAATCAACTTGATGTGAATAAAGTTTTATTTCTTTTTCTATAAGGTATTGCTCTAGTTTAAAAGGAAGTTTTTCTTTTAATTCTTTATGATTTGCTTCTCGTGAAATGTATTTATGAATATATTCTATCCTTTTCGAATAATATTTATCATTTTTCAATGATTGTATAATGTTTGAAATATTTACCCCCATATTTCGTTAATTTTACCAAAAATATTTACTGTAGAAATAATATCTTGCTTATTATGCTCAATAATTGGTATAAGAGAACCAATGTTTTTAGTTTCTAAGTATGCATTGTAGTATTCAGGAACTAGAAAGCTTGGAATATGGTCTTTCCTTTTAACATTAAAAATTATATTTTCAAGACTAATTAATTTGAAATCTGTTAATTTATCTTGAAATGCTTTTTTTGAAAAGTGATAAATATCAAAATGAGGATGGTTAAAATATCCTTCAATGCTATAATAACTCATTCTATTTTTAATTTCTGGTATGTCAAACGATTTACCATTAAATGAACATATTACTTTTTTCTTTTTTAACTTCTCGTTTAAATAAGCAAGAACTGAGGCCTCTTCATCCATGTCGCGAGCAAGTATTTGTTCAATAATTAACTTCTGTTTATCAAAATATGCTATTCCGATAAGAAATAATGGGTATCCATGTAAACCTAAAGTTTCGATGTCAATGAAAATAAAATCTGTTTCGGAATAAAAAGAAGAAACTAAAAACACTAATTGATGAGATTTTGGAAATCTTCTTTCTAACCATTTGAATAATTCCAAGCCATTTTTTTTATTCAATAAATCTTTGAATTTTTTTGTAATTGTACCATATCTGTGGTGCTTTAAAAGATCATTTAATGACTTATATCCTTCGTTAATAAGTTTTTTCTCATAGTATTCCCCGATACCATCTATTATTTTTAATTCTGTGAGGTATTTTTGTCTTACTTTCTCAGGACTCGTAACATTCATTCTTAATTCTTCTTCGTTAATAATTGAGTAACAATTACCAAATGAATTTTTAATAATTTTTCCTTTAAAATATTTTTCTAGTTTTTTACCTTTAAATTCTTTTTGGTATTTTTTCAATAATTCAGAATCATAACCATATAAGTCAAATTCGCATTTAAATTCATCTGATTTTATTGATTCAAGTTTTTCAGATTCATTTTGTTCTTTTAATTTTTCGATAAGTTTCGAAATAAAAGACTCATCATTTTTTTTTTTTGACATCATTTCCTCATTATTTTTTTTAGTACTAATATTTTTAATGTTTTATATGCCAAAATGCTTATTATGGATTTTTAGTTAAATTCTATAAAGATAATTAGGTGCATCAAAGCCTAAGTAATAATACAAAAATAATATGAATTTTTATCATTAAATTTTTTATTTTTCTGTTTTCTTTTTTTCTTTCCATTTTTTGTGTTTTTAACTACAGACTCTTACTTTTTCCTTTTGTAGGTGATGATAGTTGGTGATAATACTAATAACTAAGGCAAAGCTTATAATAAGTTATGCGACTTTAATATTTCTGCCAATTGATTATCCTTTTTTGCAAGTTCACGTAAGGCATTTAAAATTTTATTAGCTGTTTTTTCTTCTTGCAAGTCGTCTAAAATCTTTTTAATTTCATTAACCTTAGTCTCAAAAGGGCGTATCATAGTGCGTCTGTCCCATAAGGCAAAAGAAATGGTAGAAATTGTTATAGCCGTGAACAACGCAATTAACCAGCCGAAATGAGTGTTCATATCTGAACGTGATTCTTCAAAGCGTTTGTCAATGCTTTCAAAACGTTTGTCAATGCTTTCAAAACGTTTATCATGTTGTTCAAGAATGGTTTCTATGCGGATAAGCCGTTCTCTATCGCTTTGAGTAAAGCCCGTTGGAGTTTCATTTAAATTATTTAAAGGTTTAGCAGATGAGTTAATAGGTAAAAGTTGAAAGTTAAAAGTAAAAAGTGCTAATAAAAACACTTTGATTATAGAGTTAAATTTTTTATTCATAAAATATGAATTTTGACCTAAGTATTTATTGCAAATATAATATAATTTTTTAAAAACACCCAATTTTTTTCAAGTTTCTTTAACATTCCAAAGCATTACTCTTATTTTATCAATCTTCGTAGCATATTTAATGCAGAAATAGAAGCACGCTCAATGTTTCGTAAACGATCGCTGGTAAAGATGAATTTTTGTGAAAGAATTTCATTATTGGACGCAACAGCAATCCACGTAGTTCCTATAGGTTTTTCGGCACTTCCACCATCGGGACCGGCAATGCCCGAAACTGCAATGGCATAATCGGTATTGAAATTTTTTAAAATTTCTTTAGCCATTGTTTCTACAACTGCTTGGCTCACGGCTCCATATTGGCTGATGGTTTCGGTTGGTACTTTTAAAATGTTAATTTTAATATCGTTTGAATAAGCAATAATGGACCCTTTAAAATAAGCTGAGCTTCCGGGTATAGATGTTAAGAGATGAGCTATATATCCACCGGTGCAGCTTTCGGCAGTGGCAATCGTTGCTTGCTTTTCAATTAACAATTCTCCAATAAGCTTGGCAAATGGCATATCGCCGATGTAGGCTAAAAAATCATTTAGTTTTTCTTGCACGAAGCAAATAAAATCTTCTATTACGATGTTTTGTTCGGCTGTCAATACCGGTGTAAATAATTTTAGTTTAATAATACCGGGTTGGGGGAGGTAGGCAATTTGAATGTTGTGTTCTCGGAGTTTTTTATCCCATTTTTCAATTTTTTCGGCAAGCAAAGATTCTGAAATATCAGTAAACATTAGCGTTTGGGTGAAGGGTGGAATTAATTTATGTTGGTGAATCAAATAGGGCAAAACTTCTTCGTCTATAAGATGTTTCATTTCAAATGGGACACCTGGTAAGGCTATAAAAGTGAAATGTTCTTTTGTTAATACAAGTCCTGGTGCGGTTCCAATTTTATTGGTGAGTATAGTGGCTCCGTAAGGAATTTCTGCTTGTGAACGATTTTTATATGATATGTTGATATTTAGTTTTGCAAAAAGTTGCTGAACATGTTGCCAAATAAGCTCATCGAAAACCAATGATACATTGAAGTATTGACAAATAGCTTTTTTGGTAATATCGTCGGTGGTTGGTCCTAAACCACCCGTACATATAGCAAGATCTGCTATTGAATAAGCATTAGAAATGGCATTTACAATGGCTTGTTCGTTGTCGGCTATTACAATGGTTTCGATGACGCTTATGCCTATTTCCGAAAGTTTTTGAGCAATATAGGCGGCATTGGTATTAATGGTATGGCCGTTAAGAAGTTCATTGCCTATGTTAATGATAATGGCATTCATGATTGTAGTAGTTTTATCCGGTCTAATAATGGAGGATGCGAATAACTTAGTTTAACAATAATAGGATGGGGTGTAAGATGGCTGTAATTTTGTGCTGAGAGTTTTTTAAGAGCTGAAATAAGGGCTTGCGATTGTCCATGCTTTTTAGCAAAAAGGTCAGCTTGTTTTTCGTTTGAGCGTGAATAATAATTGAAGAATATAGAAATCATAGACGAAATGGGACTAAATAAAATTCCAAAGGCTACAATTCCAATATGAAACGAAGGTGTTTCTGCTCCAAGAGCTTGACTAAAAAGGGAAATGTTGATAAAAAGAGATAGCGTAAAAAGCATCAACCCTGTTTGAATAAAACCCATCAACATCGATTTAACGATATGCCTTTTTTTATAATGTCCTATTTCGTGAGCTAAAACAGCTACAATTTCTTCTTTGCTCATTTGCTCAATTAGTGTATCGTACAAAACGATGCGTTTATTTTTTCCAAAGCCTGTAAAATAAGCATTTGCTTTTTTAGAACGTTTCGAAGCGTCGAGTATGTAAACTTCTTTAAGTGGAAAATTAACTTTTTTACAAAAATCAAAAATGGCTTCTTTAAGCTCACCATCGGGCAAGGGAGTTTGTTTATTGAATAGAGGTACTATTATTTTAGAATAGAAAAAAGTGATAAAAAGCGAAAATAAAATGATGATAATCCAAGCATAGAGCCAAAACATGTCGCCTGTATTTTGATAAAAACTAAAAATAGCCCATAAAAGTGGAACTCCAAGTATAGTACTAATTAATAAAGATTTAAGTAAGTCGAGCCAAAAGGTTTTACGTGTAGAAGTATTAAAGCCATATTTTTGCTCAATTACAAAAGTCTCATAATATGAAAATGGTAAACCTAAAATCAAATAAGCCATTCCAAACGAAGCAAAAAAGAAAAGTGTTATTAAAAATTCGTTGTCGATGTATAACCGTAAGAACGCATCGTACCATCCCAATCCTTTAATAGCAATAACTGTAAAGGAAATGATAAAGAACAATACATTTTGTTTCCAGCTAAAATGAAAGTGTTCGAGATGATATTTTTTTTGTTTTTCGAGTGTTTCGGTGTCATAAACATCTTTTAATTCATCAGGGATAGGGAAGGAATAACTTTTAAACTCGAGTCTATCCATCCATAATTCGAATACAAACGATGCTAATAAAAGCAATAAAATAATTGTATATACAAGCATTTCCATATCGTTATAAGCTACCAAAATATCGTCTTAAAAACCATTCAATTCCAATGAGTAGAGTAATGACAATTAAAATCCATTTAAAGTCGATGAGTGTAGTGAAGTTTTCTTCAGATTGAGAGATGGGTATTATATTCGGATTATTTTTAATAATATTAGTAAATTGTTGCAACGAATCAATTGAAATAAGTTGCCCTCCAGTTCGTATGGCTAATTGTTGCATTAAAGATAGGTCTGCAATTGTATTAATGGTTTCAATATTTTCTGCATGAACTATAAAAATACCGCTTTGTTTAAATTTTTCGTTTGCGACTTCGGTAAATGCTGTCCATCGGTATTCGCCAGCAGGAAATTGACCGGCATTAAGTGCATAATAAGGATTATTTTTATCGAAAATAAAATTGTAAGTCTTATTCTGTGCTGAAGTTATGCTGATATTTATTTCGGCATTATTAATGGCTTCGTAGCTTTTATTATATAACTCAGCTTCAAAAGTAATCGGGTCAAATTCATTAAATATTTGTTGATTTCGAACTATAAATCGCTCTTTTTTCTGATTAGCAAGTAAATACAATGCTATTTTATTTATAAATTCATAGAATATTGTATTTTGTTGTTTTTTTGCAAACTCCGCCAAACGCCAACGGTATAAGCCCTCACCAAACAAGATTCCTATTTTTTGATTTTCTTGCCATATATCGAATGCAAGGAGTGGTTTTGATGTAACAATTTGTTTGATTTTTTGATATAAAACAATATCGGCATTGGGGTTAAGCTTATAATCTCCATAATTTACCAATAAGGGCGGGTATGATTCTATTGTTTCAATTGACTCATCAGAAAGGTTGAAAAAATTTTCTGCTTTATTTATACTTAAATATGCATCCTCGGTTTGATTTGATTTTGCAATTAAAATAGGTTTTGGAAAATATTCATTAAATTGCTGTAAATGGTTTTGTGTACCTATAACAAATAGGGTAGGTGTTTTTTTTGTAATTATATTTTTAAGTAATAATGAAGCACTGTTTTGTTTGGCTGGTAATTGATATAATATAATAGCGTGTGCATTTATTATTGAATCAGATGCTTGCTCAGGAGATAGGAGACTCACCTTGAACGATGGATTTGTTTCGAGGGCTGATTTAATAGCGCCAATGTCGGGATGTGGAGCATTTGTTGCTATAATTATGTTTCTTTTATCTGAACTTACTTGAATAATGGCAGTTGAAATATTATTTCGTATCGAATATTCTTTTTCTACATGGTCTATTTTTAGAGAATATTTATAAATACCTTCTTTTTCATTGCCAATAATAAAGTTAAATGTTTGATAATATTGATTTTTATTAACATATATGGGTTGTGATTGTATGATTTCTTTATCTTTTAATAAATGGATTTTTGTTTTTGTACCTATTAGCTTGTTGGCTTTAACAGTAACCTGAATTCGAATATTGTTGCCTGTAAAAACTTTTGAGTTGTAATTTAATTTATCTATCCATATATCTTTTTTTATAGATGTGTCGCCGAGGCAAATTGAATAAATGGGTGTTAAACCAATAGATGTTAAATATAACGGGTTTTGTCCGTGATTATATATACCATCGCTAAATAATAAAACAGCTCCAAGGTTTTCAAATTCATATTGATCTTGAATATATTCAAATAAATTAGAAAAATTAGTTATTTTATCGCTAAAATTTAAAGTATCTATGGGTCTTACTTTATTTCCAAAACCAATTATTTTAAAATCGTAGTCAGGGTTAGATTTTATGTGTTTAATAAACTGAAGTATTTTATTTTTTTGACTTGTATAAAATGGATTTAATTTTATAGATTCTGATTGGTCAATAGCAACAACTATAATAGGTTTTTTAATTTGTGTTTTATACCATTTAAATATGGGTGAGAGTAGTAATATAAATAAAAGAAAAATGGTAGAAAATCGTAATATTTGAGCCAAAATTTTTGTTTTATCATGCATTTCGTTAAGACTTGCATCATTTTTATAAAAGTACCAAGTTAATGCTATTGCAATGGGGATTGCAATGAGTAAAAACCACAACGATGTGTCAGATACTATTTGAAATGCAAGCATAGTTTTATATATATTGGCTCAAAGGTAGTAATTTCTTGTTATTAAAAGTTTATTCTCCTATGTCGTAGTCGTTACGATTTTTTATTTTGGGTTGTTCTTGTATTTTATTGCTAGATTTTGATTTTATTAATTGATTGTTTTTAAATATGGCTTCGAAAATTATTTTACCATTGGGTTCGTAATAGATAGTTCGACCATTTTTAAGTCCATCTTTATATTCAACAATGCTTTCGATGGGTCCCATGGGGTAATATGTTTTCCACGTTCCATCGGGGCGATTTTCTTTGTAATATTCTTCTCTGAGTAGAGCACCACGTTGGTCATAATAAAGCCATTTGCCAATTTTATTGCCTTTATTATAGTTTCCTTGTATATTAATTTTGCCGTTTTCGTAGTAAGTTTCAAAAGTACCATGATATTGATGATTAAGTCTGTTTTCAATACGTTGCAAATTACCATTTTCCCAATAATAAATGCTTTTGCCTTCGGGTACACTATCTTTGTAATGTATTTCATATTTTTTATTGCCATTTTCCCAATAGCCTTTCCATAAATCTTGCATTACACCATTTACAAAATTCCCTTCTAATTTTTTGTTGCCGTTTTCGTACCAGCTAACCCAATATCCCTCTTCTTTTCCTTCATTAAATTCTCCTTCGTGTTCTTTGTTTCCGTTTTCGTAATAAACTGTTATTTTTCCGTGTTTTAAGCCTTCTTTAAAGTTTACTATTTTCCATATACTATCGTTGCTATACCAATAAGTCCAAGTTCCGTCCATTTTGCCATTTTTGTAAAAGCCTTCATTCCCTTTATGGCCGTCAGTACGCCAATAGGTCCATTTGCCATTTTGTACATCATTTTCAAAGTAACCTTCAATATCTTTTTTCCCATTTTCAAGAAACCATATAGCAGTTCCATGTTTTTTATTATTGTTAAAATTTATTTGCGATTCTATTTGACCGTTTTGATAGTATTTAGTATGAAGGCCTTGACGCAAATCTTTATTAAAAATACCTTCCATTTTCTTTTGTCCGTTATCGTAATAAAATACCCATAAACCTTCTTTTAAGCTGTCTTTAAGTGTGCCTTCCATTTCTTTTTGGCCGTTTGGGTAGTACGAAATGTTATTGCCACTGATATAATTAAGTTCTGATTTAAGTTTGCCATCAGGATACCAGCTTTTCCAAGTCCCTACATGTTTTCCATTGTCGAAAAAGCCTATAGTCATAGTTTTTCCATTTTCATAAAATGCTTCCCATTTCCCATTTTCTAGTCCATTTTTAAATTCTCCTTTTTCTTTTATTTTGCCAGATGGATAGAATTCTTCGTAAGTTCCGTTGCCATTCAATATAGTTTGTTTTCCATCGCTTGTCCAGTATTGGTTTAATAGGCATTTGCCGTTTTTACATGTTAATTCTTTTTTCTTTTGTCCATTGCTATAATAATAAGTCCATAAACTATCTTTTTCGTTAAGTTTAAAAAAACCATTGATTTTTAGTTGTCCATTTTCGTACCATTCTTGATAATTACCACGTTGAAGTCCGTATTTAAATTCTCCCTCGTTTTGTTTTTGACCGTTTGGATAATAATAAATAACTTTACCGTGAACAATGCCGTTAATAAAATCAATTTCTTGTTTGATATTACCATTTGAGTCGTAAAATTTCCAACGACCATATTCGGCTCCATTTTTTATGATGCCTTCACTTGATTTTTTACCGTTTTTGTGATAGGTAACAACAGTGTCTTGTGCACTAATAACTAATGAAATGCTGATAAAAAATATAATCAAACTTAATCTCATAATTTTTTTTTGTAAAGTTAGCGAATAAAAAAAGGTTTGATAAATTTAGTCTATAAGATTTATTAACAAATTTGTTTACAATTATTATAAAAAGAAGTTTAACGTATCAAATTAATCATTATTTTTGAAGTGAATTAAATGATAACGATTATGAAACGATTTTTATTCTTATTATTTATGTTTATTGTTTTTTGTGGAATAGGACAAAATATTCCCAACGCTGATTTTGAAAATTGGACAGGAGGCAATCCCAATGGTTGGCAAACACCTAATGCTTTTACTCAACAGTATGGTGTTGTTACTGTTACTCAGGAAACGGTTAACCCTCATAGTGGAACTTATTCAGTTAAATTAGAAACAAAATCAATTTTTGGCTATGCTGTAACTGGTTTAATAACAAATGGACAGATATCGGTAAATTTAAGCAATCCAAATCCCATAACCATTTTAGGTGGTACTCCTTTTACTGAACGCCCCAATCATTTTAAAGGATATTTTCATTATACACCGGCATCGGGTGATTATTGTACGATAGTAGCTTTGTTGTTAAAGAAAAATGTGCAAACAAATCAGTTTGATACGGTTGGGGTTGCTCAATATATTAATAATACATCTGTTACTGGTTGGACGATGTTCGATGCTCCATTTGCTTATGCAATGGGCGATACTCCAGATACTATGCAAATAGTTGCGGTGTCGTCAAATCCCAATGCCGCTATTGTCGGTAGTACCTTATGGGTTGACCATTTATATTTCGAAGGTGGTACGTTGGGGAATAATATTTTAAAGTTAAATGAACAGATACAGGTTTTTCCAAACCCTGTAAACGATTTGTTAAATATTTATTTTGGTAAACCAACGACAGGTCAAACAAGTATAACCATTTTTAATGCAACTGGACAACGAGTTAAACAAAGCATTATACCAGCAGGTACACAAATTTCGTCATTGAATATTTATGATTTGCCTAAAGGTATTTATATTATACAGATTCAAAATAATAGCGACAGATTTGTTCAGAAAATTAGTGTGAAATAAAAAGTTTTCATTATAAACTTTTTATTTTTTCTATAAAATAGCTAAAGGTCATCTTTCGATGACCTTTTTTAGTGCCCAGGACAAGATTCGAACTTGCACACCCTTGCAGGCGCCAGCCCCTCAAGCTGGTGTGTCTACCAATTCCACCACCTGGGCATTGAGGTTGCAAAAATACAAAAAAAATAAATTCAACCAACTTATTGTTGAAAAAATATTAATACAGTAAATGTTTCTTATCATTTTTTATCCAACCAGCGTCGTATTTACTATCGGTAAAATAGATAATTAAATCGGCGTCGTATTTTGAATCAACAAAAAAGATTTTCTTTTTAGCATCGTATTTTGAGTCAGTAAAGTACCACAAGCCTTTGTTGTCTTCGGCATCGTATTTCGATTGGCATTTATAAACAACCAAATCGGCATCGTATTTTGAGCTTGCTACATACACTTTGATATCAGCATCGTATTTTGAGTCGGTGCTGAAAATGGTTTGTGAAAAAACTACCATTTTAGCAAAAACAAATAAAGAAGTAATAATTATTTTTCTCATTCTTAATTATTTTAAATTATTATTATGTAAAATGTTGAGCTAAATTAGTTTTCAATGACAAATTATATTTAATACATTAAATGTTGTTTTTCTTTTTTTATCCAGCCGGCATCGCTTTTGTAATCTGAAAAATATACTACAATATCAGCATCACTTTTGTAATCGACAAAAAAGATTTTCTTTTTAGCATCGCTTTTATATTGTGCAAAGTACCAAAGTCCTTGATTACCTGTAGCATCGCTTTTGTATTGACATTTATACACAACAAGATCAGCATCGCTTTTATACTTAGTTACATAAACTTTTACATCCGCATCGCTTTTGTATTGACAGCTATAAACAACTTGTGAGAAAATACTTGATGTAAAAAACATCATTAATAAAAATAAAAATACTTTCATCATATCAATATATTTTTTGTGGTTAAAGACGTAACAAATATAATACCATTTAATTAAAAAACAAAAAAAGGTTGTTGCAATAAACAACAACCTTTTTGGCGATAATTTATGTAGAATGGAGATTAGTAATTGGTATTTTGAGGATCAAAGTTTGCCCAACCTGCTGTCCAATCTGAATTTCCAAAAGCACCCTTAAAGTTTACAATTTCAAAGAATGGATTTTGTAATACTGAATGATTAAAGTTAGCTCCTGTTAATAGAGGTGAATTTGCTTGTGGAAGAACTGATGGGTTGGTTAAATTCCATGCATTTGCATTTAATAAAATATTGTCGAATGTTGCAATTTGGTTGTTGTATCCTTGTGTGTTGAACCATGTTTGAATATCGAAGCTACTTCCGCTTGCTACAGCTAAATTCGAAGTACAACCAACGATATAATTGTCTCTAAAAATTAAATCGCCATTTTGAGCATTGTTTTCGGCATAAGTACCGTCAATTAATAGACCAACAGGATAACCACAAATAACAGAGTTAAGTATTTTAATTTTTGTATTTCTACGTAAATGTGCACCGCGTTTGTATTGTTGGTTGTAAGTCGAATTATTGGGATTCATAGGACCAAGAATAGTAACATTTGAGAAAATGCCGCTTGTAAATGGTTCTGCAGTTGTGCCTTGTGCATCGTTATCGCTTTCGAATCCATTTGATCCTGATTGGTCAGCGATATTAGGATCGCGTAAAGCGAAGCAAAACTGTGCCATACCACTCCAACCGTTGTCGGTATCAAATTCATCGTCCCATCCTCTGAATGAAATAAGATGTTTAACATTTACAGTTCCACCAAAGAATTCGTATGAGTCGTCGCCGTTAAACGATACTTGTACATAATCTATTTCTGTTTGGTCGCCAACACCTGCTAGTGTTAAGCCATTTATTTCCTGATTAGGTTGGAATGCAATACCAGCAAATTCTATACGAACATATTTTAGTTTGCCGGAATTATCATGAGGATCGGTACCTCCGTAATAAGCATCTGGTCCGCCTTCAATTAAACCTTCGCCACCAGGAAGGTTTACGGGAGCTTTACCACATATTATAATTCCTCCCCAGTCGCCATAATCGCGTTGTCCAGCTGGTTTGTTTGATGTAAATACTATAGGTTTTTGAGCTGTACCTACTGCATTAATTTGTCCACCTCTTTTAATAATTAAAGAACCTTTAGTGTCTTTGTCGCCTTTAATTATGGTTCCGGGTTCAATGGTTAATGTAACACCAGATTCTACATAAACAAAACCTTTTAATAAATATTTATGATTTGCTTTTAAGGTTTGACTGGTAGTAATACTTCCTTGTAAAATAATAGTCGATGTATCGCAATCGGTACAATATTGACATGAACCATCATCTTTTTCGGCATCGGGGTCGTAATTTAACGCTGTTTTGTCTGTACAACCTTCTTTCTTTTTACACGATGTAAATGTACCTGAAATAAGTACAAAACTTGCTAAAATTAGTAATAATGTTACTTTTTGTTTCATAAATAAAAGTTTTTAAATTTATCTTTTCAAAGAAATTTATATACTATTAAGTAAATATAAAGCTAATGTTATTTTATTGTTAACCCTTAATTTGTTTAAGTTTCAAAATGTTTAAATTTATGTTTATTAACATAAATTTTTAAAGCTTTAAATGGATTAGTTTAATTGAAAATTAATAATAAAAGCTGTCATTTAATTATGACAGCTTTATCTTGAGACATTTTCTTATTAATTAGAGATAATTAAATATTGTTTAAAAATTTAATGATAGACCTACATTAACATTTCTATCAGTTTTGTATTTAGCAATGGTTTCGTCGTTTATGTTGATTTTACCATCTTCGTTAGAATCTTGCATAAAATGTGAGGCAGCATTTAATAAATTGTTAATATTTAATGTAACTTTAAAGTTACGTGAAAATTTATAACTTATGGTTAAATCTAAGTTATTTTTTGGAAGTTCGTAGATATTAGCAGTACCGTAAGTACCAACCACATATATGCGTTTTCCTATGATGTTGTAAACTAAATTTGCTTGTAATCCAGTATATGAATTTTGATAATAAAAACCTGCATTGATAATATAAGGTGATTGTCCCATTAATGGGCGTTGCGAATGTTGTCCTTTTGCTTCTTCACCTAAATTAACGATGCTATATATGTACGCTGCATTTACAAGAATACCGGTTTTCTCAAAAAATTTATTTTTGGGCAGCAATGTTGCAAGTGATTTTCTTATTTCAGTTTCAATACCATAATTAGAGGCCGATGGTGCATTTCTATAAGTAAAATTTCTTGTTCCACCGCTTCCTGAGCCTGGTATATAGTACATTTCAATAGCATTACTAAATTTTTTATAGAACAAACCAATATTAATAATTTCGGTAGGTTCAGGGTAATATTCCCAGCGTAAATCAAGATTATGTATATTGGCATCTTTTAATGATTCGTTACCAATTAAAACATTGTTTAAACTAAAATCATAATACGAAAATGGAGCTAGCTCTCTAAATTCTGGACGGTTAATCGATTTAAAATATGCCAAACGTAAAATATTTTTATCATTGAAAGCATATGTTGTATTTAAAGATGGTAAAATTGAAAATATTGGATTTTCAACAACAACGGCTTTATTGCTATAATTTCTACTATATAAAGATTGTATATTGTATTCATTCCTAATACCAGCAATAACCTGAATTTTTTTTATGAGCTTAAATGATATAGACGCATAGGCAAACAATTGATTGTTTTCTGCAGTATATTGATCGCTTGGATTTGTTCCTTCGGTAAGTAAAAATCCGTTGCTGTTCATATTTTGTTCGGTAAAAAGTTGGTCAATGCTTTCGTTTAAAAGGCTGTTATCGAAACTTGAACTATTGGCTTTTTTGTATGACATCCATCGAGCTTTGAAAGTTCTTTTTCTTGATTCCATTCCAACTCCACCTTTTATTTTAAATAATTCAGTTTGTTCATTATTTACAAAAGTTTGTTTATAATTGATATTACCTCCAAAAGTGTTTTCGTTGAGTTTAGCAAAAAATCTGCCTGCATCTAAAGTCGATGCAGAAGGAGCAATGATAACCTGATAATTTTGATTAGAATCATCACCAATACTTTTGGTTGTTCTTATTCTTCTATAATCAGGCTGATTATTTAATGTATATGAATAAAATGTATTCCAAGTTAAACTACTTAAATCGTTATTAAAGTTATGTTCTCCTTGTAATTGTGTATTGTATAATGTTCGTTCTTGATAATTGAAAGAATAATTTCTAACTAAAGAACCTTCTTCGAAATTAATACCTTCTCTATATACGGTTTGATTGCTATTACTTTGACTTAAAAGATTTTTAAATTCTACAATATTTTTTGAAGAAATATTAAAGACAAAATTTTGAAGTCCAATTAAATTGTTTTTTTCTTGATAAATGTGGTCGGTATAGTGATAAATGGTATCGCTGTGTTGTGTTTGCATATCATACGAGTTGTAGTTATACATATCAGCAATATACGATTGTTTGCTAGTAGAGTATCCTATTGATGTAAATGAAACGCCCGAAGTATTAAATAAATGTAGTTTTCTGCCAAGTGTAAAATTAAAACTTTGGTCAGGTAAAGCATTTTTTGATTTTAACGCCCAATTATTAGATAATTTTTTTGAAGCTTCAAAAACTTCATTATTACTTAATGTATTTAGGTTGGCTGGAAAATGATCGGGTAAGTTTCTATAACCATTATTAAATCCTAAAAATTCAGTTTTTCCGTGTTGATCGGTTTTAAATGTATTAAAAGTTGTATATTGGTTATATTTGGTTCCATAGGTTATATTTGTAAAATTGCTATCAACATATTTTTTTGTAAATACTTGAATAGCTCCACCACTAAAATCGCCAGGTAGCTCAGCCGATCCGGTTTTATATACCATGATTCTTTCAACAATGCTCGATGGAAGCATATCGAAAGCAAAGGCTTTTTTATCATTTTCAAAACTGGGTGCTGTACCTTCGTTTAGTAAGGTGGTATTATAACGATCGGATAATCCTCTAATTGTTACAAAGCGATTGTCGGTAATGGTAATGCCGGGAATACGCTTAACGACTTCGGCTGTATTTTTATCTTGATTTTTTGTAATTTGTTCGTTAGAAACTCCATTTACAACTTGTTCACTTTTTTTTATGTCTTGAATAACGGATGCTTCGGTGTGTACTACACGTTGAGCTAAAACACTAACTTCGTTTAAGTTAAGCGAACTTTCGTTTAGGTATAATTCTAAGTTAGGGGTATTGGTGCTAATATTAAATTTTTTTAGCGTATCGGGTTCGTAACCAACATAACTTACAACAATATCGTAAATACCTTTGGGCACATTGGTTATTTTAAATTGTCCATCTAGGTCGGTCGAAGCTCCCCACGATGTTCCAATAATAAAAACCGATGCACCTGGAAGTGTTTCTTTGGTTTTTTTGTCAAAAACTTTACCGCTTAAAATTGCATGTTGTTGAGCATTTAATCCAATGCAACTCAATAAAAATACAATGCTAAAAAATCTTCTCATACTACATAAAATTATCTATACAAATGAAGATTTTTTATGCAAAGTTATGGTTAAGTCAACTTTAAGAAATTGTTAAGACTTTCTATTCGTCTTCGTTTGGCTCAGGTTTCTGTGCTTTAGATTTTTGCCAAAAATGATTGTTAGGGTATAAAATGTCTATGATGGCTCTTTGATTAATGGGATGATCTGTTTTTTTATTTTTTAAAGCCACTATGGTAATAGTGTCGTGAGGGATATGCATAATTACCGACTGGTATCCTTGCCACCAACCCGAATGGAAATATATGGGCATGGTGTCGTTTAAAAAATACATTTTCCATCCAAAGCCATAAAAAACATTGCTTAAGCGAGTTCTAGTTTGTTTTGAAAAAGCACTGTCGATGAAATTTTTAGGTAAAATATAACCTTTGTATAATGAAGTGTCCCATTTATGTAAATCGTCGATAGTAGTAAAAATTCCTTTATCGCCTTTTACACCGTTTAAATAACAGAATTTAGCTTCTTGATAAGGAGATAGGTAACCGGTTGCTACTGAAATATTATCAGGTATTTTATTTTCATATACATCGTTGTAGAAAAAACTGTGTTTCATGTCTAAAGGTTCAAATATATTTTTTTTAACATATTCATCGAAAGTTAGCCCCGATATTTTTTCTATTATTGCAGCTAAAATTACATAGCCGGTATTGCTGTATTGGTATTGTTTATTGGGACGAGCATAACATTTTTCGTTAAGTTGAGTCATGTATTCTACAACTTGTTGATTGTTTATAAGCTCATTTTTGTTTAGAGGGGAATTTTCGAGTTGATATATATAATTTGGCAAACCAGAACGATGGGTGAGGAGCATACGTATAGTAATTCCGGCATAAGGAAAACTTGGATAAATAGTTCTAATGTCAGTATTGAGCGAAAGTTTTCCTTGAGCTATTAATTGCAAAATAGCAACAGCAGTAAATTGTTTCGAAACAGAACCAATTTGAAAAGCAGTTTGAGTAGTTATAGGATTTTTTAATTTACGATTGGCATACCCAAAAGCATCTTTATATATTATTTGTCCTTTGTAGCTTACTAATACAGCTCCAGCAAAATTTCCCCAAATGAATTGTTTTTTAAAAAAATCAGCTAATTTTTTTCTAATATAAAATGTTTGTTTTGAAATAAAGAATTTTTCAATTGGAGGACTTGGCTTTTTAATGATTGCAATTTGGGCTTGGTTTGTTTTTCGAACGGATGAAGATTGAGCAGCATAAAATACAATAAACACGATAATTATAATTAATAACGATACTACAACCTTACGCATGTTGACTTTTTAAGTGATTTTTTTCGCAAAATGGCAAATAAAATTGTAAAAAACAAGTATTTTTTTTAAAAGTTCAATAATTCTACAAAATAAGTTTTTACAGCTTTTTAATTAAAAAATATAATTAAATATAAATCAAAATATTATGATAGATTTGAGAATGCTTATATAATTAGGATTTAGGGGATTAAATGTACTTCAATCGTTTTATTACTATCAATATATTTTCCCCAGAGTTCTTTTTCCATGAGTTTTAATATACTCCAGTTGGTAGTGTTATTATTAGCATTATTATTAAAAATTACGCCTGTTTTATTTGAATTAAATGCCCAAGAACCGTTTTCGCTATAGTTAATTATTCCAAAGGCTTTATAGGTAAGCGTATATGTATAATCTTTTTTTATAGTAAGTACATAATTTTGAAAAACATTGTTAAAATCGTTGGTTTTATCTATTCCGTTTTCAAAATATTGTTTTACGCGCCAGGTGTTCGATAAGCGTTCTGTTTTAGATATAAAGCTAATGGTTGGTCCTTCGGGGTATTTTTTGCAGCTAATAATAAATAAGGTAAAAATAATTATGCTAAAACGTAAAATAAATATTTTCATTATTATTCATTTTTAGGTTTATCAATGCTTTTTTCCGATTTATTTTCTTGGTTTAGAGGAGTATTATTTTGAGTTGACTTGTTTTTATTTTTTTTATCTTTTTTGGGAGGTATATTATCAATAATTATTTCTGCTCCAGGAACGGGTTCGCTTTTTACATTAAATACTCCTTTTTGGGGTGAAGGGGCGTCTAAGGGTTGTTCTATTTCTTTTTTCGAATCAGATTCTTCTTCTGGTATGATGTTGTCTTTGTTGTTTCCTTCCATAAGTGTATCATTTGATGGGCTTTCTAAAATCTTATCAATTTCTTTTTTTGATTTTGCGTGTTCGTCTTTGTTAATTTCAGTGTTTTGACTATATATTGTCATAGTGAATAGGAAAAAAGCAAAAAGGCTTATTAAAGTTTTCATTTTGTTAATTTTTTGATTACTAGTGCAAATATACAAAATCTTTTGAAATTAAAAATGTTAGGAGCCTTTAAAGATTTTTATTTACAAACACTCTTCTTTGTTTATTTATATCGAAAAAAATATGTAGGTTTGTGTACTTTTTATGTAAAAGTTGAGTTAGTATCCAAAAAACGATGTATCGATATTTTATTATACTGATATTATTTTTGATTTATCAATTTGCTGTTGCTCAAAATGTTGGACAGCCCGGAAATGATAGCATTATAAATTACACTGATATTCAAGGCAACAAACAAGGTAAATGGATTCGAAAATATGATAAAGAAAAAATAGCTTATATTGGTTATTTTAAAAATAATAAATTGGTTGGTAATTATAAACGATGGTATTATTCTGGCGCCTTAAAAGCGGATATAAACTACAATGCCGATGGGTCCATTGGATATGCAAAATTGTATTGGGATAATGGAAAACTAATGGCTAAAGGAAAATACATAAATCAAAACATTAAAGATAGCATATGGGAGTATTATGGAACTGATGGAGCTTTGCTTTTAAAAGAATCGTATAAAAATGGAGTTTTAAATGGTAATACAGTAGCATATTTTAGAAATGGTAATCGTTCGAAATGTGCACCATATAACGATGGTAAATTAGATGGTATTTATAAGGAATACTGGGAAGATATTAGTGGATTGGTTCGTCTGGAAATTACTTACAAAAAAGGGGTTCGATATGGTCCAATAAATGTTTATTTCGACAATGGAAAAACTTATCTTAAAGGTGAATATTTTAGCGATTTACCTCATGGTAAATGGACCATATACAACAAAGATGGGAAAGTTGAAAAAGAGATGGAATATTATCACGGAAAACTCAAAAACGAAGAAAAATATAATGAAGAGTTTAAGCAGCAAATGAAAAAATGGGAACAAATGAAAGGAAAAATTCCCGAACCTACTGAAGAAGATTTTTATACGCCGAAACAAAAAAGTCAGCAACCACAAAATGAGTACTAAAGTTTTAGTTTGTGTAAGTGGAGGTATTGATAGCTCACTTTCTACACTTTTATTAAAAGAACAAGGTTTTGATATTATAGCAGCAACGTTTAGAGTTTACGATTCTATTCAGCAAAGTTGTCTCGATAAAATGAAGGGATGTTGTAGTATTGAAACCATAGCCGAAGCAAAATATTTTGCAGAACAACAAGGTGTTGAGCATTATATTCTCGATTATCGTGAGTATTTTGCCGATACAGTTATAAATAATTTTATTAATCAGTATATTGATGGAAAAACGCCTAATCCTTGCGTATTATGTAATGCAGAAATAAAATGGGGCAAAGTGCTCGATTTTGCTGTCGAAAAAGGATGTCATTATGTTGCAACGGGTCATTATGCAAGAGTATATAAAAAAAATAACCGATATGTTTTAGCTAAAGGTAAAGATGAGTTAAAAGATCAAAGTTATTTTTTATGGATGTTAACTCAGGAACAGTTAGCAAAAACCATATTCCCTCTGGGCGAGCTTACTAAGGAACAAGTAAGGTCAATAGCTAAAAAAAAAGGTTTTTTTAAATTAGCCGAAAAACGTGAAAGTCAAGAAATATGCTTTGTGCCTAATAATGATTATCGTTCTTTTTTAAAAGAACATATAATTGAAATTCAAAACAAAATAAAAAAAGGAAATTTTATTACTACAGATGGAAAAATTGTGGGGCAGCATCATGGAATAGCTTTCTATACAGTTGGACAGCGAAAGGGATTAGGTATTGCCTTAGGCGAACCTTATTATATTGTAGAGATTCGTAAAGATACAAACGAAATTGTATTAGGCAAATATGAGGAATTACAGAAAAAATCATTTAATGTAGCACAAATTAATATGGTTGCAATAGATGCATTTACTGATGAAATGGAGGTCGAAGTCAAGATTCGATATCGGACTAAACCCATAAAAGCAAAGGTATATAATAACCATAAAGGTCAAATTATAGTTAAACCTATTGATCCGATATATGCAGTTACACCCGGACAGTCAGCAGTATTTTATAAAAACGACGAAGTATTAGCTGGTGGTATTATTGTTTAATATGAAACTATTTAAACGCCTGTTATTTATACTTTTTTTATTATTGCTAATTTTTATTATTCCGCATATTTTACCTAAAATAGAATTTAATAGTCCGTATAGTTATGCTTTATATTCGAGTAACGGCAAGTTGTTAGATGCTATGGTAGCCCAAGATGGTCAGTGGCGCATTCCTATGATTCAAAATGAAATGCCACATAAAGTAATTATTGCATTGTTATTGTTAGAAGACAAACGTTATTATTATCATAAAGGTGTAGATTATGCTTCATTAATTCGTGCTTTATACCAAAATATAAAACATCATAAAGTGATTAGCGGTGGTAGTACTATTTCGATGCAAGTTGCACGCCTTTATTATAAAAATAATCATAGAACCTTAACTCAAAAAATTAAAGAAATATTATTGGCATGGTATATGGAATTTACTATGTCAAAAGAAGAAATACTGAAGCTATACCTCCAGAATGCTCCTTTTGGCGGAAATATAGTAGGAATTGAAACTGCTGCTTGGAAATATTTTGGTTGTTCGGCTTCTTCGTTATCGTGGGCAGAAAGTACTATGCTGGCAACAATTCCAAATAATCCAGCTAATATTCATCCTTCAAAAAATAAACAAAAATTAAAAATAAAGCGTAATCGTTTGTTAAAATTACTATATGATGTACATGTTATAGATAAGCAAACGTATGAGCTTAGCATTGAAGAAGATATTCCCGAAGTAAGTTTAGATTTTCCACATCAAACGCCACATTTGTTGCAATATCTTATAAAGAAATATCCCAATCAAACCTTATTTAAAACTAGTATTGAAGAAAATATACAGGTATCAATTTATGAGATTTTAGAACGTTACAAAGATGAATATAAAGCCAATAATATAAAAAATGTGGCATTAATGGTTTATCGGCTTAAAGATGGTAAAGTAATAGCATATGTAGGTAATTATAAAGAACAAAGCAATCAAAACAATGCACATTACGTTAATATTATAGAGTCAAAACGAAGTGGAGGAAGTATTTTAAAGCCATTTTTATATGCTACAATGCTCAACGAAGGAGAGTTGCTGCCCGATATGCTCATACCCGATGTACCCATACAAATAGGAAATTTTGCACCTAAAAATTTTAATCGAGGTTACGATGGGGCAGTGAGAGCTCATACAGCATTGGCACGCTCATTAAATGTGCCCTCTGTTAAAATGTTACAATGGTATGGCATACAACGTTTTATTGATAATTTAAAAGAATTAGGTTTTACTACCATCAACCGTTCACAAGATTATTATGGCTTATCGTTAATTTTGGGAGGTTGCGAAATTAAAATGAGCGAGTTAGTAATGGCATATGCAAAAATGGCTTGGAAGTTGACTCATAAATCTAATGATAATTTTCGATTTTCTTATTTGATAGATGAGATTGAGGATAATCAGGATAATACATTATTAAGTAAAGCTTCGTGTTGGTTAACTTTTAATGCAATGCTCGATGTAGAACGTCCCGAAAATGAACGTTATTGGTATTTTTTTGATACGAAACAAAAAATAGCTTGGAAAACAGGAACTAGTTTTGCATTTCGTGATGCTTGGGCTGTGGGAGTGACTCCTGAATATGTAGTAGCTGTTTGGGTTGGAAATGCAACAGGTGAGGGTAGTGCAGAGTTGACTGGTATTAAAAAAGCAGCACCTATATTATTCGAAGTGTTTTCTATTCTACCCTATACTAATAAATGGTTTGCTACCCCATATGATGATTTACAATTGATCGAAACATGCAGGCAAAGTGGATATCCTGCTTCGATATGGTGTACCGATAAAGTAAAAAGCCTTGCCCCTAAAACAAGTATTAAAGTTAAAGTTTGCCCTTACCATAGGGAGTTTTTTTTAGATAGTTCAGCTACATATCGTGTGCATAGCGATTGTGAATCGGTACATAATATGGTAAAAAAAGTATTCTTTGTTTTGCCCCCTACTATGGAATTTTATTATCGAAAACATAATGCTTGGTATAAAACGTTACCTGCCTATCGTAACGATTGCGAGCAATCACATATAGAATCAAAGCAAAATATTGATTTTGTTTATCCGCAACAATATACAAATGTGATTATACCTCGTAACCTTGATGGTACTTATAGTAGCACTTTGTTCGAAGTAAGTCATCGTTTTGTTTCGACTATTGTTTATTGGTATTTAGACGGTAAATTTATCGGACAAACGCAAAATAAACATCAGATGCCTATCGCCACAACTATGGGGAAACATACCATTACTGTTCAAGATGAGTATGGCGAAACAAAACAAATAGAATTTAATGTAGTAAATGAGCCTTAAAATGGCATAGAGTTTGAAATATAATTGCATCAAAAAAATATAACTATGAAGACGCTTGTAACTTTCTGTTTATTAATATATTCGGCTGTATTGTTGGCTCAAAAACAAATATATACAACCCATATCGTTAAGAATTTCCCTGTTACTACTACTACTACATTATATATAGAAAACTTTAATGGGGATATAGAATTTGAACTATGGAATCAAAATAATGTGGAAGCGCAGGTAACATTTGAAGTAATTACACCTAAGATCGAAAAGGCTAAACAATTTTTACAAGCTTTTACATTAAATACTTTTGCTGATTCTAGTTTAGTTAAATTCATTTCACTTGTTAATCGTGATATGTTAGATAAATCGTTTAATAATGGGCGGTCAACATTTAAAATACATTATCATTTAAAAATACCGGTGTATTTAAACCTAAATATTAAAAATAAATATGGAGATATTATTCTAACTGAGACTTCGGGAGCTATTGATATTAAGTTAAGGTATGGTAAATGTACGATCAATCAATTAACTGCAGATGAGTCGAAACCTATTCCACAATTAGATTTAGCTTATGCTTCGTGCAGTATTCAAAAGGCGAACTGGCTTAATATTGAAGCAGATTATAGTGTGTTAAAAGTTAATAAGGCGATTGGAATAATTTTACAATCGAAGTATTCGGATGTGATCATAGACGATATTTATTCGCTAAAAATTACTTCAAAATACGACCAAATAGAGCTTAAAAATATATCAAAATTTAATTCGGATATCAATTATTCGCATGTTAATATTGGTTTTTTAAAAACAGAATTTCAAGCTACAGCCAAATATTCACCTATATATATCAAAGATTTATATGAAGAGTTTACTTCGGTAACATGCGATTTGTATTATTCCGATTTTACAGCAAAAATAAATTCGCAATCTTGTTTTAAAATAAGTTCCACTGTTGAATATGGTAAAAATAATTTGCCTCGTCGAAGCAATGTTGATAATATTATTACTCCTACCTCGATGAAAACAAACGGAACAGTAGGCTGTATAAAAGGAGCTTCATCGCAGGTAAATATTGTTGCTAAATACGGGGATATCAATTTTATTGAGTAATTGTACTTTCTTTTTTTAATGCTTCGTATATAATTTGTACAGGGTGTTTGGCAATAATTCCTGTTCCATCTTTTATTTGTTGTCGACAACTAGTGCCATTGGCTGCAATAATAGTGTCCTTTGAAGCCTTTCGAATGGTTGGGAATAAAATTATATCTCCGATTTGCATCGAAAGATTGTAATGTTCTTTCTCAAAGCCAAAGCTGCCAGCCATACCACAACAACTACTAGGAATTTCCTTAACGTTAAAGTTTTTTGGAATACTCAAAAAGTCAATAATTATTTGTTTTTGAGCAATCGCTTTAAATTGACAATGTACATGAACCAATATCTTTTGTGGCTGATCTGTAAAATAATCGCGATTTATTTTCCCTTTATTAAATTCTTTTACAATAAATTCTTCGATGGTGTATGTTTGACGAGCTATTTGTTGTGAAATAGCAATTTGCTTTGGGTTTGAAAAATCAAGATACTCGTCTCTAAAGCTTAATATGGCAGAAGGTTCTATGCCTATAATGGCACTATAAGGTGATACAAGCGAAACAATTTTGTTAATATTGTTAGATGCAATACGTTGTGCTTTTTTTATTAAACCTTTAGAAATATAAGTTCTTCCACTTTCCATGGGTGGTAATATGTGTACCTTATAACCTAATCTTTCAAGCAATAAAACAGCATATATGCCTAAATCACTTTCTAAATAATTGGTGAATTCATCGTTAAAGAGGTAAACGTCGTATTGTTCTTTAATGGTTGAATGTTTTTTGCTCCATTGATAAAACGATTGTTTGGCTAATGTTGGAAAATTACGGTTAGGGGCAATTTTAAGTGTAGATTTTAAAATCGATTTAGTATGGTTATTTTTTAGAATAAAATTTGTTATAGGTCGAATTATTTTTCCTAATTGATATAGTTTAGTGATATGAGCTACCGTCCAATTTCTGATTGGAATACGGTGTTTTTCATAATAATGTTGAAGATATTCGGCTTTGAATTTAGCCATATCAATATTTGATGGACATTCGGTCTTACAAGCTTTGCATGATAGGCACAAATCGAGTATTTGATAGAGTTCTTTATTTTTGTAAGGATTTGAGTGTGTACTTAAAATTTCTCTTAACATATTGGCTCGTGCTCGTGTAGTATGGGTTTCGTTGCGAGTTGCCATATAGGTTGGGCACATTGTACCACCCATTTCTGCTGATTTTCGACAATCGGCACTCCCGTTACATTTTTCAATAGCAGCTAAATAACCACCATCGTTTTTAAAATCAAAAAATGTTGTTTTTGCAGTATCAGTATAATTATCGTGAAAGCGAAGATTGCTATCCATAGGAGGAGTATCGATAATTTTACCAGGGTTGAATATATTTTTTACGTCCCAAGTATATTTCAGTTTTTTAAGTATTTGATACACCTCGTCACCAAACATAAATGGTATAAATTCACCTCTTAGTCGTCCATCACCATGTTCGCCGCTGAGTGAACCTTTATATTTTTTTACTAATTGAGCTGTTTGTTCGGCTACTTGACGGAAAATTTTTTTATCATTGTTTGATTTTAAATTAAGTACAGGTCGAAGGTGTATTTCACCAGTGCCAATATGAGCATAGTAAACACACGATAAACCTAAACGATTTAACATTTGTTCCATATCGTGCATATAATCGGCAAGGAACTCAGGGTGTACGGCAGTATCTTCAATAACGGCTACAGGCTTTTTATGACCTTCCATATTGCTTAAAACTCCTAAGCCAGCTTTACGTAAGTTCCAAACTTTTTTTGTGTTATTTCCTTCTATTAAAGGGAATGCATAACCTAATCCTTTCGATTTTAAATCAATAATAAGGTTTTGAGCTTTATTACGTATGTCGTCGTAGTTTGATGATACAAATTCAACAATTAAAATGCTGGCAGGGTTGCCTTCAACGAAATAGCGATTACTGAGTTGTTCTTTATTTTTAGAAGCTAATTGTAAAATGGTGTTATCCATAAGTTCAACGCTTGTAGGTTGATAAGCTAAAGCAACGAGATTGGCTTTATACGACTCGTGCAGATGGTTTAAGTGAACACATAATAATCCAACGCAATTAGGGGGAGTTGCAACTAAATTTAATTTTGCTTCAGTTATAAAGAAAAGTGTTCCTTCGCTTCCAGCAATTAGCTTGCAGAGATTAATTTTTTCAGTTGAAGTGCTATTAAAAACAGAGCATTGTAATAATAAATCTAAGGCATACCCCATATTTCGTCTTGCCAAGCGACTGTCGGGATAAGCTTCTTTTATTTTGTTTTGTATCGATATATCAGATAACCAATATTTTAATTGCCTATAAATATTGCCTTCTAAGGTTTGTAGTTGGCATTTAGCTTCAAATTCATCGTTACTTAAGGCTTTAAAAGTGGTAAAAGTGCCGTCGGCAAGAAATCCGCTTACCTCAAGAAGATGGTCTCGAGTGCTTCCATATATTAATGAACGAGCACCACACGAATTATTTCCAATCATGCCGCCTATAGTGCAACGATTAGATGTAGATGTTTCAGGTCCAAAAAATAAACCGTAGGGAGCTAATTGCTTATTAAGTTCATCTAAAATTACACCTGGTTGAACAGTTACCCAATGTTCTTCGAGATTTATTTCGAGTATTTGATTCATATACTTCGATATATCAACCACTAACCCGCTACCAACTACCTGACCGGCAAGAGAAGTGCCCGCTCCTCTTGGAATTAAAGCAATATTATTCTCATTGGCTAATTGAATAAGTGTAGCAATATCGTCTTTATTTTTAGGGTAAGCAACGCCTATAGGCATTTCGCGATAAACCGAAGCATCGGTTGCATAGAGGGTTTTGTATGTGAACGAGGTATAAATTTCACCGCTAAACGATGTTTTTATTTTTTCTATTATATCGTTCATCTTTTTTTTTAGGCAAAGTAAATGATAATTTTTTAATTCTTCTTTTACTAAATTTCAATACTGATTTAGTATTTTTTTAATTGTCTATTTAAAAAAGCAAAAATGGAGATCTTTGCAAAAATCTTTTTTATTCTCATTTAGTTGAGAAGAATAAGTAATCTTTCTTTTATAAATTGATTGATGGCAATGGTTAAACCTGCTATTTGTTAAAACTAAAAAAAATTACAATCCTCAACTATCATTATTTTCTGGGTACTTAAAATTAAAACTTACATCATTGATTATCAATATCAAAAATTTTATTTTTAAATTATTTTGGACAGCACTGGATTTAAATATCAATTTTAGCATGTTTAGCATGTTTTTCAATAAACTCTCTGCGTAGTGGGACGTCGTCGCCCATAAGCATGGAGAAAATTCGGTCTGCTTCGGCTGCACTTTCTATGGTAACTTGTTTTAATGTTCGTTTAGCAGGATTCATGGTTGTTTCCCATAATTGCTCAGCATTCATTTCACCAAGACCTTTGTATCGTTGAATATGAACAGAACCATCTTTGCCTTTACCTAATTCAAAAACAAGTCGTTCGCGTTCTTCTTCGGTCCAACAATAATGTTCTTCTTTGCCTTTCTTTACTAGGTAAAGTGGAGGAGTAGCCAAATATAAATATCCTTTTTCAATTAATTCTTTCATATAACGAAAGAATAAGGTCATAATGAGTGTGGCAATATGGCTACCGTCAACATCAGCATCGGTCATAATGATGATTTTATGATAGCGTAGTTTATCGAGGTTGAGTGCTCGGTTGTCTTCTTCAGTTCCAATTTGAACACCGAGTGCCGTGATAATGTTTTTAATTTCTTCGCTTTCGTATATTTTGTGAAGCATTGCTTTTTCAACATTCAAAATTTTACCTCTTAATGGAAGGATGGCTTGAAAATTTCTATCGCGTCCTTGTTTGGCAGTACCGCCTGCCGAATCTCCTTCGACTAAAAAAAGTTCGCATTTGGCAGGGTCTTTTTCGCTGCAATCGGCTAATTTGCCAGGTAAGCCACTACCACTAAGCGCTCCTTTGCGTTGAACCAATTCACGTGCTTTGCGTGCAGCATGTCGGGCTGTAGCTGCTAATATTACTTTATTGACTATTGATTTGGCATCTTTAGGATTTTCCTCTAAGTAAATACTAAGCATTTCGCTAACTGCTTGGTCAACCGCTCCCATTACTTCAGAATTGCCAAGTTTAGTTTTGGTTTGTCCTTCGAATTGAGGTTCTGCTACTTTTACAGAGATGACAGCAGTAAGTCCTTCGCGAAAGTCATCGCCACTTATTTCGAATTTAAGTTTTTCGAGCATTCCATTTTTTTCAGCATACGATTTGAGGGTACGGGTTAAACCTCTTCTAAAGCCTGCTAAATGTGTTCCTCCTTCGTGTGTGTTAATGTTATTAACATAGCTATGTACATTTTCATTGAATGATGAGTTATATTGTAAGGCAATTTCGACAGGAATTCCTTGTTTCTCAGTTTCGAGATATATTACATTGTCAATAATGGGTTGTCGGTTTTCGTCTAATAAGTGTACAAATTCTTTAAGTCCTTCTTCGCTGTAAAAAGTATCGGTATTAGGATTGCCATTTTCATCTTTATCACGATAATCGATAATGGTTAGTCGAATGCCTTTATTTAGAAATGCTAATTCGCGAAGACGTGATGCTAATGTGTCGTAGTTAAATGTAGTTGTTTGCGTAAAAATTGTTTCGTCTGGAAGAAATGAAATAATGGTACCCGTTTTATTGGATTCACCAACAACGGTTAATCCTTTAATGGTTTTACCATATGCAAATTCCATTTCGTATATTTTGCCATCGCGATGAATGGTAGCTTTTAAGTGTTTTGACAAAGCATTTACACAGCTAACCCCCACACCATGCAAACCACCCGAAACTTTATATGATTCTTTATTAAATTTACCACCGGCATGTAAAATGGTAAGAACTACTTCAAGGGCAGATTTTTTTTCTTTTTCGTGAATATCTACCGGAATTCCACGACCATCGTCAGTTATTGTAATATAACCGTTTTCGTGTATTTCTACCAGTATGTTTTTGCAATATCCAGCGAGAGCCTCGTCAATAGAGTTGTCAACTACTTCGTATACTAAATGATGTAAACCTCGAACCCCAATGTCGCCTATGTACATGGCAGGGCGTTTTCTAACTGCTTCAAGACCTTCTAAAACCTGAATGCTATCAGCCGAATAGTCGTTAGTTTTTGTGTTGATGTTGTTAATTTCTTCCATTTTTATCGTTTTTTTTAAGGAGTGCAAATTTACAAAATAAAGTGATTGGGTGTTTTAGTTACCAACATCAAAACCATTAATTGTTCATATCTTTTTTAAGAATGAAAAATGGTTTGATAAATTTTATTTTTTTTAAGCTAAATAGCTTTTTTATAGTTTATTACAGCTTTTTTGTATTGCAATAAAAGCTCATCAAAAACTTCTTTTACAGATTCAATTTTATTTGTTTTATAGGCATTGGCTCCGCAAAAGGCAAATCCATTTTCCATATTGCCTTGGGCAGAGTTAAATAATGCTTTGGCAATACAGTAGGGAGCTTCTTTGTAGTTGCAAGTTTTTAAACACTTCCAAGGGCAGTTAATGGGCATTTTTTCGCCATGTTCGACTTTTTCTAAGAAATCGTTTTTAAACGCTCTACCAGGCAAACCTACAGGGCTTTGTATAATGGAAATATCATCTTTTTCAGAAAACAAATATTGTTTTTTAAAGTTCAAATCGGCATCGCATTCATAGGTAGGCACAAAACGTGAGCCCAATTTAACAGCATCGGCGCCAACGCTCATAATAGCTGCAATGTCTTCTCCTGTGTATATTCCTCCGGCTGCTATTATGGGTATGCTGGTTTTGTATTCTTCTCTAAAAGGTTTAATTACTTGGTATGTTTCCTTAATTATATCGCTCAATAAGAAGGTGTTGTTTTCAATGTCAGTTTTTTTAAATCCTAAATGCCCCCCTGCTAATGGACCTTCTACGGCAATGGCATCGGGAACTCTATGATAATGTTTAGACCAGTAGTCGAAAATAAGATGAGCGGCTCTTGCCGAAGATACTTTAGGTATAATTTTAGTACCGGCGTTGTCAATCATTTCAAAACTAAGGTTTTCGGGCAATTTTAAAAATAAACCGGCACCTATAAATACTAAATCAATTTTTTCTTGTATGGCAACTTTAAGCAAATCGTCAAAATCGCTAACAGCCATCATAATATTGACACCAAGAAGGCCGCGTATGGCTGTTTTTTTAGCTTTGCGAATTTCTTTTCTAAGACCTATAAGGTTCGATTCACGAAAGTTTTTTTCGTATCCGGGTTCGGTCATGCCAATACCAACAGCAGAAATAACGCCTGCACCACCTTGATTGGCAACTGCAGCAGCTAAACCTGATA
Source organism: Bacteroidales bacterium (assembly GCA_013314715.1). NCBI lineage: Bacteria > Pseudomonadati > Bacteroidota > Bacteroidia > Bacteroidales > Bacteroidales bacterium. The sequence continues at coordinate 34,339 of JABUFC010000017.1, forward strand.
ATGAAACGCAAACACCCATGCCACCTTGTATAATGGGAGTTTCTAAAATTTTGTTGCCGATGGATATGGGCTTCATAACGTTTTGACTATAAAACATAAAATGTAAATAAATGGTTAACATTGCAAAGGTACTGCATTTTGTGAGCGTTATTTTTCTTTGAATACTATTAGCGACTAAATAGTCGTTTTAATATGGATTAGGGATGAAATGTGATAAAAATAGTGATTAAAAGATTTTATCTTAGGGACGAAAAAAAAGTTTATTTCCATTCTTCAAATAATTTTTCAAAGCTTTTTGATAATGGAAGCTCGATATCTTTGATAGTTAGAATAATATTTTTTTCGTTGTAACTGCTTTTTATTTTTTTTATATATTGAATATTTACCAAATAAGAGCGATGGCATTGTTTAATGCCTGAATTTTCATCGAAAATTGATTTTACTTTTGATAAGGTTGTTCGAACTAATTGATGGTTTAGTTCGTTGTTGTTCATCCAATAAACGTTAATATAATTTCCCGAAGCTTGAATATACACTAAACTATGAAGTGCAATAGTTAGCGAATCTTTTTTATAATTGGATTCGATAGTAATTACTTTTTCAATTTTTCCTTTTTTATAGGCAGATATTCTTTTGGCACTTTCAACATGTTTACGCAAAAGCCTGTTGCGGTTATACACAATCAAAATAGATATGGGAATAGTAGCAATGAGTAATAAATTAACAAAAAAGTAGAAATTAAACTCAACAATATTCAATATTTTGTAGTAAACAATAAAATCGCCAAAATAAATATTTACCAACAACCACAAATTCCATAGAATTTCCTTTTTAATTCTCCATTTATGCGGTATAAATAAACGAGGGAATAGATTAGGTATAATTAATAGGTTAGTGCTTAATGTAAATAGATTGATAATGAAAAATCCAGCAATGATATATAATTTTTGAGTGAACGACAATGAATTGATGTTAATAGGTTGAAATAACATGAGAAAAGCAATGATACCCAAGCTAAGAAAAAAAATAATCTTAGCGTTTTGCTTTAAATTATTATTAAATGGATAAGGTTTATTTAAAAATTTGAAATACTTCATGGATAAAAAATATCTGCGAAGATACGAATATTTTGATTGGAATTTATGTTCTAAAAATTATCTAAGAATGGACGTTTACGAGCCAATTTCAAATCTTGCAATACCGACGATTTTACATTTATTTGAAAACTATAGCTTCGGTATGTTCCAAATGGAATCCACGAAAGACGCATTTCCCAGCAATGTAAGTCGCGATAAATATTCAAATTGGTATAAGTGAATTTTTTACTGATGAAATCATATCCTGACGAGAACGAAATTTTCCATTTTTGCGTAAGACTTACGTCGCCCGAAAAGCTTAACGTTTGAATGGTACGTGGTTCTAACTTCTGACTTTGAACATTAAACGAATTAGATTGATTTAAGCTATATGATACTTGTAAGGTCCATGGAATTTTAAAGTCAACGTAGTAATTCATATAATCGTCGGGTAGTCCTGCAGCAACTGCTGCTTGTCGTGCAATTTCAGTTGTTTGGGCTACTTTGTTATTTGTAAAGCCATCGGAATTGATAGAAACACTCGACGAAATACTTGCTTGGATAAGATTAGCCAGTTTTTTGCTTCGGTTGTATTCAAACGTATTGATATATCTGCCTAAACTATCGAAAGTATAAACATTGTAAGTTGCATTAGCATAAATATTTAACATTTTAAATAGCATAGTTCTTGCCTGAATTTGTATGGGCTGCCAATTAAGTGAATCGAGTGCTAAGTTGTAACTCGAATTGATGGATAGCTGGTCTAATAATGTGATTTTGTTAATTTTATTGGCAGTATCGTTTTTCGATTTCATCTTCATCTCAAATTGATTGTTGAGCGAAAAGTTTAGCATTCCATATTTTCCTGATGGAGGTGAACCAAAGATTCCATTCTGAAAAATAGAATAGGTTTCTGTATTTCCACTAATATCTTTTTGGGTAGTTTTGTAATAAAGACGGGTGTAATCCGGACGATATGAAAAACTTACTGTAGGGGTCATTAAATGACGTAGCCCTTTAAATCGGATGTTTTGGTTTTTGGGTAAATAAAATCCATAGATTTGTGTAGAAAGTGGCAATGAAAAAGACCAGTCGCCCGAACGGGCAGGTTTTTGGATGGTATCTATAGCTAAGTGAGCAAAAATAGTATCGTTTCCACTAATTTGAGTAGGTACCCATTCTTTGTTTATGGTTGATAAATACCAGCGTTCGGTATAGGTGAGCGATGGGTTTAAATTAAAATATTTTAAAAGCTTAAAATTAGCAGAAACAGGGACACTGTGTTTTATGCCATTTCGCATTTGATGTAAGGTTTGTTCGGTTAAAATATTTTTTTCTTTTGCCTGTATGCTATTTTGGAAATTCGAGCTGTATGAAATACCTATTTTTTTTAATAATGTTTTTCGCGACATACTAAAATATATATCGGGCAATTGTAATGTTATGGTACTATCGGTAAAATTTTGGCTATGACGTAGGTTTGCCGAAAGGTTGAACGGAGAGTTTGGCCATTGCTGACGATACGATACACTCGATTGCATTTCGCTGCGTAAGCGGTTTTGATAGCTATACATATTGTAGCGATTATATGTTTGTGAGCCTATATTTACATTAGCCGAAAAGCTGTGAAAGGGATGGGCTTTATAATCCTGTGAATGATTCCAACGAATGTAGTAAGCTTTATTGTTTTGATAATTAGGTAATCCCTTTTCGCTGACAATGATGTTGCTATAAGAAAAATTAAAATTACCGGTATATTTATACCTTTTTTTATAGTTCGACAAAAGGCTTGCTCCCCAAGAACCTTTGGTATAAGCTTCGCCAATTACAGACAAATCCATATAATCGCTAATAGCAAAATAGTATCCACCATTACGCAGAAAAAAACCTCGCTGTTCTTCTTCGCCGTATTCGGGAATTAATACACCCGACTTATTCCCTTTTTTGTTTGGGAAAAAGCCAAATGGAATTCCCAGTGGTATGGGGACGTCTTCAATTACCAGATAAGCTGGTCCTGAAACAATTTTATCGTTGGGAATGACTTTAGCTTTTGAAAGAGTGATATAAAAATGAGGATGTTCTAAGTTGCAAGTTGTATAATGAGCGTTGGTAAGACAAACGTGGTTATCTTCGAATTTTTTGGTTTTAGACCCGTATAAGTAGCCGCCCGATTGCTCGGTAGTAACATCGGTAATGATACCTTTTTTGGTATTGAAGTTATATCGGAGTGTCTTGGCTTCAAAATTTTCAGAGCCATCTTTAAAATTGGGCTTATCAATTTCTTTGCCGGTAGAATCTATTTGTCCTTTGGCAAATGCCTCATTTTGGCTCATATCGATTTCGATATAATGCGATTTTAATTCGGTTTCTTGATATTGAATAGTAGATTTATTATATAGGTATGCTTTTTTTTGCGTTAAATCCATTACTAATGAGTCTTCTGATGAATAATTAACGGGAGCCTCAAGTTTGAATTTTTTTTTATTAACTCCAACCTTTAAACTATCTTTTTTAGTTGTATCAACGGATATTTTAAGACTGTCATTATAATTTTGAGCGTTTGAAATATGCATGAAAGCCAGCGATATAATGCCAACGAAAAAAAATTTATACTTTCGTATGAATATACTATCTTTGTGCAATGATGGTTTAATTTTTGAAGCCTCAAAACTAATCATTTTTTTAATGAGATGGTATAAACATATTGTTTTTGTTAGCTTGTTAATAGTTTATAGTTTTAATAATGAGTTAGTTGCTCAGGTTAATACCGTAGCACTTAAAACGATTGTAATTGATGCTGGACATGGAGGTAAAGACCCTGGTGCTGTTGGTAATAATTTGAAAGAAAAAGATATAACACTGTCTATAGCACTTAAATTAGGTGAACTAATAAAAAAACACTTTCCTGACGTAAAAGTTGTTTATACCCGTAGTACCGATGAGTTTATTGAACTTTTTAAACGTGCTAAGATTGCCAATAATGCAAAAGCCGATCTTTTTATTTCTATTCACGTTAATAGCAATAAAAAGCCCGACCCCAGTGGTGCCGAGACGTATGTAATGGGCTTGTCAAAATCGAATGGCAATTTAGATGTTGCTATGACCGAAAACGCTGTTATTTTAAAAGAAGACGACTACAAAAATCAATACGAAGGTTTTGATCCTCATTCGCCCGAAGCGTATATTATTTTTTCGTTGTACCAGAATGCAAACCTCGATTTAGGTTTGACTTTTTCGAGTTTGATTCAAGAAGAATATCGAAAAATCAATCGCGAAGATAGAGGAGTGAAACAAGCTGGTTTTTTGGTTTTATGGAAAACTGCCATGCCCAGTGTGTTGACCGAAGTAGGCTTTATTAGTAATCCAGAAGATGCCAAATATTTAGCAAAAGAAAAAAATCATTGGCTTATAGCTAAATCATTATTTAACTCGTTTAGTAAATATAAAGGTCAGTTAGAAGGTAAAAAATATACATTATTAACCACGGACGATTTGCCCAAAGTTATTGAAAAAGAAGATACAATAATAGAACACATTAAAATAATTCCAAAAGATACTATACAAAAGCAAAACTATACACCTACTGTTAACAAACCTAAACATGAAGTTAAAGACTCAGTTATTAATGAAGTTAATAACGATTTCCAAAAAATTGCTGAAAAACTTGTAAACAATGCAGTTCGTGATACCATTCTATTTTGGGTACAACTTGCTTCATCGGACAAAAAAATACCTATTCAAAAGTTTGCCATAGAACCTGTAACTGAGATGAAATGGGATAATTTGTATAAGTATTTGTATGGTCCCCTCAAAACCTATGCAGAAATTATTGATAAACAGAAAGAAGTGAAAAAGCAATATCCCGATGCTTTTATCGTTGCTACTAAAAATGGTAAAAAAATTCAGCTTAGCGATGCAATCAAACAAACAAAAAACTAACTTTACATCTTGATTTGATATGGGACTTAAAGTAGCAAAAGAGGTTAAGGTTGGTGTGGTTGTAGTAGCAGCCATCGCTTTTTTTATTTGGGGATACACGTTCCTAAAAGGGAAAGATTTATTCGAAAAAACATATACTTATTATGCTGTTTACAGTCGTGTAGATGGATTAGCTATTTCGGCACCCGTATTAGTAAATGGAATTAAAGTTGGAACTGTAAGTGATATTCATTTCTTAAATGATACTAATAATAATATTGTAGTAGAATTAAAGATTGATAAAAGCTTTTTAATTCATGATTCAACTATAGCCGAAATTTTTAGTGCCGATTTAATGGGTTCAAGGGCTATTCATTTAATACAAGGTCGTTCAAAGAAATATTATCGTCCCAATGATACTTTACTATCTTCTATTGAAGCCGATTTAAAAACACAGGTAAGTGCTCAGGTTTTACCTTTAAAGAAAAAAGCTGAAGACTTAATTAAATCAATCGATTCGGTAATGACAGTCGTACAAAGCATATTTGATAAACAAACACGTTATAATTTGTCGCGTTCGTTCGAAAGTATTAGAGCAACTGTTGAGAGTCTCGAACGTACTTCAATATCATTAGACACATTGGTTCAGAGTGAAAAATATGCTTTAACTCGTATCATAGCCAATATAGAATCGATTACCGAAAATTTTAGAAACAATAACGAGTTAATTACAAATGTAATGAAAAACTTATCGGCCTTCTCTGATTCTTTACAGCAAGCCAATGTTAAACAAACTATTATTAATGCCAATAAAGCTTTACAAGATGCTACTGTTATACTCGAAAAAATTAATAGAGGCGAAGGATCGCTTGGTATGTTAATTCATAATGAACAATTATATACAAATTTAGAGAACTCATCTAAAAATCTTGATCTGTTATTACGCGATTTACGCGAAAATCCAAAGCGATATGTGCATTTTAGTCTCTTCGATTTTGGCAGAACCGTTATTTTAGAAGATAACGATAAAAATCGTAAAAAATTAAAAAAAGAATCAAATGAAAATAAAGGAGATACTACTTTTTCTTACCGAATTCAAATAAAAAGTTCCAAAGTACCTATACCTTTAAATTCAAAAGAATTCAAAGGAATGGATAATGTAAATGAAACATATGCCGAAGGTTGGTATAAATATACTATTGGAAGCTTTAATTCAAAACAAGAAGCTGAGCAAACTCGTTTAGCTATCATCGAAAAGTTCCCAGGTGCTTTTATTGTTGGATTTAAAGGCAATAAGATTTTTCTAAACCGATTAAATAGTAATATGGTAAATGATTCAAGCCAATTAGAAAAATAAATAAAAATTCGTCAAAAAAGGCTTGAATTCCTTTGTACATTGAAAAACAAACTTTATATTTGTCAACAAATATTTGTTGATAAATATAAAAATATGTTAAACTTTAAAAATGTTTTTTTGACGAATGAACTATAAAACTTGCCTGCTCATATATGAAAAAAAAAATTATATACAATACCTAAAAAATTTTTTTCTAAACTTTTTTTTTCACAATATTGTATTTTGAAAAATCGAGAAAATTAAAATAGCTAAATAATTGGAACAGATGAACAAAAGTCATATTGAAGTTTGGAATAATTGCTTGAAGGTGATTCGTGACAATGTAAAACCTATCAGTTTTAAAACCTGGTTTGAACCTATTGTTCCTTTAAAGCTCGAAAATAATATTCTTACCATTCAAGTACCTAGTTCTTTTTTCTATGAATACATAGAAGAAAAGTATATCGATTTACTAAGCAAAATTTTACGAAAAGAGATTGGCGAAGATGCAAAGTTAGAATATAATATTGTGATGGATAATAACTTAGCATCGTCTAAGCCATTTACTGTAAAACTCCCAACTAAAAACAAAGCTGAAATAGCCAATCAAAATGTACCTATACCCATTAATGTAGAAGAAAAGAATATTAAGAACCCTTTTATACTACCAGGAATAAAAAAACTGAACATTGATCCTCAATTAAACCCAGAATATTCTTTTGATAATTTTATTGAAGGCGATTGCAATCGTTTGGCTCGTTCTGCTGGTTATGCAGTAGCATGCAATCCAGGTGGAACTGCTTTTAATCCATTATTTATATATAGTGCTAATGGACTTGGTAAATCGCATTTGTCGCAAGCTATTGGTATTGAAGTTAAAAAACGGTTCCCCGATAAAATAGTTCTCTATGTTCAAGCACATAAATTTGTTACTCAGTTTATGGAGGCTATTCGGAGCAATAACAGTAACGACTTTATACATTTTTACCAAATGATGGATGTGCTCATCATAGATGATATTCACGATTTTGCAGGAAAAGAAAAAACACAAGATATTTTCTTCCATATTTTTAATCACTTACACCAATCGAATAAACAACTAATTTTTACAGCCGATAAACCTCCTGTTGAATTACAAGGTTTTGAACAACGATTGTTGTCGCGTTTTAAATGGGGATTAGCTGCCGATTTACAAGTTCCAGATTTTGAAACACGTTTGGCAATTCTGAAACGTAAAACATACAACGATGGTATAGAAATTCCAGAAGAAGTGTTAGAATATATTGCATCGCACATTAGTACTAATATTAGAGAAATGGAAGGCGCATTAATTTCTATTCTTGCTCAATCTACATTAAACAAAAAAGAAATAACCATCGATCTCGCTAAACAAATAATTGATAAAATTGTTAAGAGTACTAAACGCGAAGTATCAATTGATTATATTCAAAAAGTTGTATGCGATTATTTTAGTATTCCTGTAGAATCATTAAAATCTAAAACACGTAAGCGTGAAATAGTTCAAGCACGACAAGTAGCCATGTTTTTTGCAAAAAACTTTACTAAAAATTCATTGGCCGTTATCGGGTCTATTATTGGTGGTAAAGATCATGCAACTGTACTACATGCATGTCGTACAGTACAGAATTTGATGGAAACCGATAAGAAATTTAAACAGTATGTTGAAGAAATTGAAAAGAAACTTAAAATGTAATAATCAAAAAAAAGCAGGGAATTCCTGCTTTTTTTTTAATCTTAGAGCGAAATGATTTTTTTATTTTTGGCGATTTTTTCATCTGCATTTATTTTTATCCTTTTTAAACTATTCCCTTCATTTTCAGTTAATACTTATCATGCTATCGTTATAAATTATTTAACTGCTGGTACTTGTGGTTTTATATTTAATGCTAATTATACCAAAATACCCGAAGTTTTGTATAGCTCATGGTTGGTGTTTGCAATTTTTATTGGTATATTACTTCTGGTTACCTTTTTATTAATTAAATATTCAACGCAAAATATAGGGGTTAGTATCACTACGATCGCTTCCAAAATGTCAGTTGTAATACCAGTGGTTTTCTCTATTATATATGATAATGAGTTCTTGAGTATTTTTAAGTTATTAGGTATAATGCTTGCAATTCTTGCCATATTTTTGTTGGTTAAAACGGAACCTAATAATGATAAAATTATGAAAAAATGGTGGATAACATTTATGCCGTTGTTGCTTTTTCTTGGACTTGGTATAAGCGATTCATTGGTTAAATTTATTCAAAATGCTTATATCGATGTAAAAGATGCCTCATTGTTTACTTCTTCATTGTTTTTTTGTTCGTTTGTAGCCTCATTTTTTTATGGATTAACACAAAAAAATTTTATACCTTATTTCAAAAATATAAAAAACTATATTGGTGGTGTAATATTAGGATTATGCAATTTTGGCTCCTTATATTTTTTAATTAAAGCACTTTATTTTAGCGGTTTAGATAGTTCGTTGGTTTTTGGGGTAGTAAACCTTGGTATCGTTGTATTGTCTGTATTAATAGGTTTTACATTATTTAAAGAAAAGTTATTAAAAATAAATTGGCTTGGTTTTGTTTTTGCTATTGTGGCTATTATTTTAATGACTTCACAGCATGCATAAATATTTAACCATATTATCTGAATCGACAGGGATTTTTAAAGATCGAAAAAGCAAATTTATAGCTATTACGAAATTTATTAAAAACGAAAAAGATGCAAAGCAAGAATTAATGTCTATTAAAACGGCATATGCGGATGCCAATCATCATTGTTACGCATATCGATATTTAAACGAACAACTGCAAATTGTAGAACATTGGAGCGACGATGGCGAGCCATCCAATTCTGCCGGAATACAGATTTACTATGTATTAAAAAAATACGATTTATTAAATGTTATGATTGTGGTAGTTCGCTACTTTGGAGGGGTTAAATTAGGTGTACCAGGATTGATAAATGCATACAAATTGGCCTCGATTGAAGCTGTTCAAAATGCCCATATGGTCGAAAAAACTATTACTAAAGTGGTGAATATAGCTTTTTCATACGAAAGTTTAAGTAAAATTATGAATATATTAAAAAAATATCATTGTAATATACTAAAACAAGTACTCGATATAGATTGTGCAATTGATTTTGAAGTTGAATTAAGTTATTATAAACAAATTGAAACTGAATTAAAAAATATATGTAAAGTTTGGAATGAATCTTTATAAAATTATAGAAGAACTTTGTGCTATTCATGCTCCATCGGGTTATGAAAAAAACATTATTACTTTTTTATATCAGTGGTTTTTAAAAACAAAGTCAGATGCTCAATTAGATACAAGTGTTAGTAATACTTTAGTTGTATATAAAGGCAAACCTAATATTGCTTTTATCGCCCATGCCGACAGTGTTGGTTTTATATTACAATATAATAAACGTTTGTTAGCATTGGGTAGCCCAGAAATAAGCGACAATACTTTAATAAGAAGTTCAGATGGAAGGATCGTAGAAGTTTATTTTGACGAAACCAATCATGTTTATTTGATAAAAAACGATTTTGAATTTGAAAGAGGTACTACTTTTACTTTTTTACCACATTTTGAAATAAAAGAAAATTTTTTGTATTCAAATTCGTTAGACAATAGAATAGGAATTGCTTTGTTAATGCAATTGTATTCAGAAACCGATGATATCTGCATTGTTATTAGCTCTAATGAAGAATCGAGTGGAGGTAGTGTCGAAAAAGCTTCGCGTATTTTATATGAAAAATATAAAATTGAAAAAACAGTTATTGTTGATACAACATTTGAAACCGAAGGAATACGATTAGGTAATGGAGTGGTATTATCGCTTAAAGATCGTTATTTACCTCCACAACGTTGGGTAGAACAGATAAAAGAAATTATCAATGAACATAATATTCCACATCAAATTGAAGTAGAGGATTATGGAATAAGCGATGGCGCTTATATTCATCGAAGTCCATACCCTATTGATTGGATTTTTTTGGGTATTGCTTGTGCTAATAATCATCAGCAAGTTGAAAAAATTGATATGAATGATTTGAAATGTTTGTACGAGGCTATAAAAACAATAAATAATAAATATTTAAAATCAAAATAATTTAAGCAATGAAAAACAAAAGTTTAATTTCAATTCATGATTACACCAAAGAGGATTATTTTAAAGTACTCGAATGGGCTGAAATATTTCAGAAAAATCCCAAAGAGTACCAAAATTTACTAAATGGTAAGGTCGTTGCAACGCTATTTTTTGAACCTTCGACCCGTACTCGCTTGAGTTTTGAAAGTGCTGTTCAGCGAATGGGTGGACGAATTATAGGTTTTTCAGACCCTGGTTCATCGAGTGTTCAAAAAGGGGAATCGCTCAAAGATACCATTCTTACAGTGGCTCAATATTCCGATTTGATTGTAATGCGTCATCCTATTGAGGGAAGTGCTCGCTGGGCAAGCGAAGTGTCGCCTGTGCCTATCGTAAACGCTGGCGATGGAGCCAATCAACACCCAACACAATGCTTGTTAGACTTATTTACCATTAAAGAAACACAACACCGTTTAGACAATTTGACACTTACTTTTGTGGGAGACTTAAAATATGGCCGTACCGTACACTCGCTGATACAAGCAATGGCTAATTTTAATCCTACCATCAATTTAGTTTCGCCCGAATCATTGAAATTGCCTAATGAATATAAACTGATGCTCAAGAAGCATAATATTAAATATCATGAATATAATGACTTATCGGGTGTTTTAAAAGATTCTGATATCGTTTACGTTACACGAGTTCAACGTGAGCGTTTTTCAGACCCAATTGAATACGAAAAAGTTAAAAATGCTTATGTGTTAGATGCTTCGATGCTTGTCGATACCAAGCCCAACCTAAAAGTATTGCACCCACTGCCACGTGTAAACGAAATCAGTGTTGATGTGGACGATACCGATAAGGCTTATTATTTTCAACAGGCTTTGAATGGGGTTTATACCCGTATGGCTATTATTTCATTGATTCTTGGACTTAAAAATTAATTTTACTATGGAACCTAAAAAAGAACTTGTAGTTAGTGCTATTAAAGACGGTACGGTTATCGATCATATTCCCGCCAAAAGCTTATTCAAAGTAATTTCTATTCTCGATTTAAACAAAATTGAAACACCTATAACCATTGGGTCAAATTTGGAAAGTAAAAAGTTGGGTAAAAAGGGAATTATTAAAATATCAGACAAATTTCCGAGCGATAACGATTTAAATAAAATTGCTCTTTTTGCACCTGAAGCCAAAATTAATATTATTCGCAATTACAATGTTGTTGAAAAAAAGGTAGTTCAGGTACCCGATTACATCGAAGGGATTGTTAAATGCATGAATCCTAAATGTATCACCAATTTTGAGCAAGTAAAAACTAAATTTGAGGTGATTGATAAGAAAAATGTTGCTTTAAAATGTAAATACTGCGAAAAAATTACCGACCAAGATCATTTTGAAATGAAATAACAATGAAATGGGAGCTTTGAGTTCCCATTTTTTTATTTCGACATAGCTTTCTTTTTAAGTTCTTCCGGCATTTTTTCAATTGCATATCGTAATGCGGTTCGAGGCATAATATGTTTTCTTTGTATAATAAATTCAAAAATATCTTGTTGATGAGCTAATGAAGCGACTTTTAACATCCAACCATACCCCTTTTGTACCATATCATCTTTGTCTAATAAAAGCATATTGGCAATTTCGAATATATCGTTGAGAAACATGCCTTTTTTAGCCGGTATAATAAGGCTTACTGCCGAGGCTCTTTTTACCCAACGGTTTTCGGATTGGGTAAACGTTTTAAGCCGACTAATAAATTCGGGATACATTTCTAAAAAAGTGCCAACGGTATGATTGCATAAGGTATCGCAGGTAGCCCAATTATGGACATATTTTTTTATCCATTGTTCAAATATTTCAAAATCGGCAGGCATATACTTTTTGTGAACATTATACGACCACTGGCATGCAATAAAGGAGGCTTCGAGATAACCCGATTTAAATAGTTCTTCACAAAGTTGAAAAATTTCAATTTTCTCTAAATGCTTAATTTCTTTATAAAGCTCTTTGCTTATTTTTATGGTGTCTGTGGCTTTTACCCCATAGGGTTTAATGGATTCTTTAAAATACCTAAAAGTTCCTTGTTTAACATTGGGGCTGCTATGCCTTATTAATTCCTGATGAACTTTTTGAATGATATTTTCCATCGTTATATTTTCTTCAAAAATAATAAAAAAACTAAAATTGCATAGAATAGAATAAAAATGTAGTTTTGTCGTTATTTTGCCAGTGAAGCAAATTCAAATCATAGCGTTCAATGTTCCTTATCCTGCCGATTATGGCGGTGTTATCGATGTTTTTTATAAAATTAAAGCGTTAAAAGAAGCCAGAATTGCGGTAATACTTCATTGTTTTGACTATGGCAGAGGCACATCGCCCGAATTAGAAGCATTGTGCGAGCATGTTTATTATTATCCTCGCTCCAAATCGTTCATATATCAGTTTTCGAAGTTACCTTTTATAGTAAAAACAAGGAGTAATCGCTTATTGATTGATAATTTGAATCAATATACTGATATCCCAATTTTGGCAGAAGGTTTGCATTGCACTTTTCCGCTTTTTGCTGATCAATGCAGAAACAACGATTTTTATGTCAGAACTCACAATATAGAGCATGCATATTACGAAGGTTTAAAAGCAACTGAAACTAATATTGTAAAAAAAAATTATTTTTCGCTGGAAGCTAAAAAATTGAAATCATACGAACAGGTTTTAAAGAAAGCAAAAGGTATTCTTGCCATTTCGCAACGTGATAACGATTATTTTTCAGCATTGAATACAAATACCCAATTGGTTACTCCGTTTCATCCTTTTCAAAAAGTTGAAATTAAAGAAGGAAAAGCTGATTATGTGCTTGTACACGGCGATTTATCTGTTTCAGAAAATATTCATTCTTTGCAATGGCTAATCAATAATGTTTTGTCAAAAATTAAGCATAAGGTTATTATTGCAGGTAAAAATCCTTCTCAAAAATTGATTTTGCATATTCAAAAGCATAAAAATATACAGTTAATAGCGAATCCGTCTTTCGAGAAAATGCAGGATTTGATTGCCAATGCTCAAGTTCATGTGGTACATTCGTTTTTACCGCAAGGAATGAAGCTAAAGCTACTGAATGTTTTATTTCATGGACGTCATTGTATTTGCAACGAAGCTGTGGTTTTAAATTCGGGCTTAGAGTCGTTATGCCATATAGCCAATGATGCTGAAACTATAATACAGTATATAGATGGTTTGATGCTAGAACCTTTTACCGAAAATAATATGCGTAACCGTAAAGATATGTTATCTTTGTTCTCAAATGAATTGCAGGTTGAAAAAATAATAAAATTCTTAAACTTATAATTGTGGGAGTTATTCGCAAACAAACTATACAGGGCACTATTTACACCTATTTGGGTGCAGGTTTAGGAGTGTTTACCAATCTTATTTTGTTGGCTTGGTTTTTTACACCAGAACAAATTGGTTTGTTAAACATTTTAGTGGCTTATTCGTTACTTTTTGCTCAGCTTGCTAATTTGGGGTTTGATAATATAACTATACGTCTATTTCCATATTTTAGAGATAAAGCAAGTGGTCATCATGGCTTTTTCTCAATAATGACAAAAGTTTTAATTATTGGTTTATTTTTGTCCATATTAATTTTTATCGTAATATTTCCATTGCTTTCTAATAATGACGAAGGTAATCGATTATTTAGGCATTTAGGTATGTATGTTATTCCTTTAATTGTATCAACGTTATTTTTTAATTCACTTGATACTTATTCGCGTGTTTTATATAAAAGTGTTAGAGGTACTTTTTTGAAAGAAGTGTTGCAGCGAATTTTTATTATTATTGCTATTGGGTTATATATATGGCTACAGTTTTCATTTGATTTATTTGTATTGTTATATGTTTTGGCATTGTCGATTCCTACATTAATTTTATTTTATTTACTTTATAAAGAAAAAGAGTTGAGTTTCAAAATGGAACCCAATTTTATATCTCCTAAACTTAAAAAAGAAATGTGGTCGGTAAGTTTATTTGGTATAATAACTGTATTTTCAAGTACAATAGTTGCCAATATCGATAAAATAATGATTCAGCAATATCTCGATTTAAGTCAAACGGGTCTTTATTCCATAGCATTTTTCTTTGGTGTTATTATTACTATGCCATCAAGAGCACTTACAAAGATTTCTTCAACGGTTGTTGCAGAATCATGGAAAAATAACGACACAGTAACTATTTATCAAATTTATTACAAAAGTTGTATTAACCAATTGTTATTTTCGCTCATCTTATTTTTGGGTATTTGGGTTAATATTGATGCATTGTTGATGTTTTTGCCCTCTAAATATGCTCATATTCAATGGGTAGTGTTTTGGATTTGTTTAGGTAGTTTTATCGATATGGCTACGGGTATTAATAATACCATTATTGGAACATCGCCTTACTATAAAGCTCAAAGCTTATTTATGTTAATATTTGTTTTAATTATAATTGCTACCAATGCTATTTTTATTCCTTTACATGGTATTACGGGAGCTGCTTTTGCCAGTGCCTTATCGCTTTTATTATTTAATCTTATTCGTTGGCTTTTTTTACTATTTAAATATAAGATGCAGCCTTTCGATTATAAGTTTTTGTTGACTATTTTAATTGGGTTAATAGCTTATTTTGCGGCATATGCAATTCCTGAAATAAAACCATTTTATTTCGATATTTTAGTTCGAAGCATTGTTTTGGCTATAATATATGCTCCATTAGTCTTTTTATTTAATATTTCTGCTGATGTTAATCAACGCATAAATATTTATTGGAGCTGGTTACGAAATAAGATACTAAAATAAAAGTGTTTAAAAAGGTAGGTTTTCATATATAGCGTTTAGTGTTTCTAATGAATTTAAATTGAATTTTGTATCTAAATGGTAATGATAATAACTAAATATGCTATTTAAAAATGATTGTTTAAGTTTTCTGCTGATTTTAAGTTTTGCTAATTCATCATTTTTATGGGATAAAAATATATGCCATAATTCAGAAATCTGAAGTTCATTGTTATGAGTATAAATGTTGTGAGTAGTAAAATTGGCATGGGGTATGTCAAATAATCGATTGTTGGTTGAAAAATTATTTTCTGGTTCAATTCCTAAATAATTTAATAATTTAATTAATGCAATGAAGTGATAATTATTACATTGTTCGCTGGGTATATGTTCTAATTCAATAATCCACTCTTTGATAAAAGAGTAGAGTGAATATTCAGAATGAGGGTATTTTAATAATTGATATAAAACCTCACTCATAAATTGTACAATGCTTATTTTATGAAAGTCATCGCGAATAGATAGTAAAAGAAAGTCGCTATGGAGGTTTGAAATAAATTGAATTTCACTCTGAGGTTTTAATTTAATGTTGGCATTGATGATATTGAGCGGAAAAATAAAAGCAGCATGATTATTTTTAGGATTAGTTTTTTTCTTAATCATTGCAGGCATGAAGCCATAGTCTAATGTATATAAGTAAAGTATATTGAATGTGTCGTTGTAAGGAAGTCGTTTTAATATGATACCTTCAATGGTCTGTTGCATAACAGATGTAAAAGTAAGTAATAACTACTCATAAAATATTCATTTGTAAAAATAAAAATGAACAATAAAATGTTTATTGCTTTTTATATATTTTTATGTTGTTATTTCTTAAACATGCTTTGAAACAGATAGGGGAGTATGCCAATAAAAAGAAATACTGCTATAGGCCAAAGACCGAGAAAATTAGGAATATGTTGTTGCTTAAAAGCAAAGTAAAGATAAAAAGTAAAAATAAAGCTGACAAAGATTATGCCTACTATTATGGTTAAAAAAGCAAGGAGTTTACTTGCCGAGGGGTAATAGGTTAATTGTCCTTCGGGATTTATGCGTTTTGATGCTAAGGCTTCGCGTAGGCTAAATCCCCCTCGCTTTAAAAAGATACAAAGTAAGAGCATGATGAAAAAAATGGTAAACAAAGGGCTCAACACAAGAATTTTGTGTGATAGCGGTAATTGTCTGACGATGTTATTCCGGATTTCTTTGTTTTTAATTACCTTAATTTTTTTGGTATGATTTCCTTGCAGGTTTTGAATCAATACATCTTCGTCCAATGAGTTGGGAACTGTTTTTAAGACTTTTAATTCCATTTCGACCACGTTTAGACGTTTTTCTAAACTGTCAATAGGTATAGAAGGTTTTGACCAAGAATTAAAAACAAAAAATAACAAGCTAAAGGTAAGTAACAATGTTTTCATAAGTTAAATTTTTAATTGAACGAAAGTTACAATAAATTTTTGAATTGACAAAAATATTTTTTATCAATCATTAAATTTAAGGATTAGAGTATAGAACATGGGGCATTATTCGCCCATGTCCATTTCCATATTCATTTCTTGTTGGCGTTGACGTTCTTTTTGCTTTATACCTTCGTTGATTTTATAGGTAAAGGTTATATACAGAATACGAGTTTCGCGTTTAAATTCCATTATTGCTTTTAGGCTTGGGTCATCGGTTTTAACTTGGAACTTCATCGTATTGAAAATATCGCTTAAACGTATGGATAACGAAGCTTTTCTGTCCCATAATTCTTTTCTAAGTCCGGCATCAACAGTGTAAAAACCGGTTCTTGTGGCTTGAGCCATCACCGAAGGACCGTTAAACATGCCGTTGAGTTGCATGGAGAAATTTTTGGGCAAAAAGAATGAAGCATTAAATTTGGCATCGTACGAAAGCATGGAGTTTGTTAGGTCGTTGTCGCCATCGCTACCAATAACTTTGGTATTGTAATACGAAAAGGTTCCCATGAGTCGCATAAATTTGACAGGTTGGGTACTTATAATAAACTCTAAGCCATAAGATTCGGCTTGGCTCATGTTGATTGGATAAACGGTTACAATGCCTGTTGTATCGGTTTTGCGATATCTGCTAACTACATTATCGGTAGTTTTATAGAAAATTTGCGAGGTTAGCGAAAGCTTTTTCCAATCTTTAATATGCCCGAATTCGTAGGAATTAATATACTCGGGCTTTAGATCAGGGTTGCCCATATGCCAAGTGAGTGGGTCTGATTTGTCAATAAAAGGATTGATTGAATGAGGGTCGGGGCGATTGATCCTTCGGCTATAGCTTATTTGGAGTTTATTGTCGTGTGGAAGGCTATAGCTGATGTGTGTACTTGGGAATAGGCAAAAATAATCGCGTTTGAAAGTATATCCTGTAGTTTTTTGGTTTCCGTCTTGAACTGTTTCTTCGGCTCTTAATCCTATTTGAATGCTGAATTTTTTCCATTCTTGCGATAGTGTTGCATAACTAGCATAAACATAGTCGCTATAAATAAAATGATTGGAAAGATTGGTGTCTTTTTTAAAGTCAGTAACAAGGGTATCGAAATTATAAAAGAAATAATTTCCGTCGCTTGTTCGCATCATGACCTTAATTCCTGCATCTAAGCGTGCTTTTTCTGAAATGGGGTGTACATAATCGCTTTGAAAGGTTAAATTTGTGAAAGTATTATTGCTAGTTGATTTTTGAGCAGGGGTAGTATAAATGGGTACAAAATTGTATTGACTATAATTTTCATTATTGTTGAATATTCCTCTTGAAAAGTATAAATCGCTGGTAAACTCGCGCATGGGTTCTTCGAATTTCTTTTTGTAGCTTAACGATAAGTCAATGTTGTTGGATGGGTTGGTTGATTTTTCATCGCGTTGATAATATTGGGTTGTACTGTTGGTTGATGAAAGTACTTTGTTAATAGAATAATCATTGCCATTTCTTTCGCCAACTCTATAGGTCGCTGTAAAGTTAATGCTGTTAAAGGGATTGAAATTATAATCGAAACCTCCTTTTATGTTATGCGAATAATTTTGATTGTTTCGAGTTGAAGTAATAATCGTATGCGAAAGCAGGGAGTCATTAAAATAAAAATATCGGTCGTGGTTGCGGTATCCATTGCGGTCGTCGTTTCGATAGTCGTAACTAAAAAACAGATTGGTTTTATTCACTCTTCGGTTTATGCTGAGTGTGCCTCCATATTTTTTCATGGTGCCGTAGTTTAAGGTTACAAGTCCGTTGATGCCTTGTCGTTTTTCTTGTTTAGTTACAATATTTAATATCCCTGCCATACCTTCGGGATCGTATTTAGCTGATGGGTTAGTGATGATTTCGATGCGTTCGATGGTACTTGCAGGAATTTGTTCTAATATGGCAGCTTTGTCGCCGGCGCTAAGTGTTGAGGGCTTACCATCGACAAGAATGTTGACGTTGGTGCTTCCACGTAAGCTTACATTACCATCCATATCGACCTGAACAGAGGGTGTGTTTCGCAAAATGTCGGTAGCATTGCCACCGCTTGTAACAATGTTTTTATCAACATTGATAACTTTTTTATCCAGTTTAAATTCAACCATGGGTTTGTCGCTTTTTACCTCCACTTCGCCTAATTGCGTAACAGCAGGTTTGAGCATGATGGTACCAATATTAACCGATGGGGTTTGAGGATTTACTTTAGCTGTTGTTATATAACGATCGTAACCAATAAAGTCAATCTTAATTTTGTAAAAACCTGGTTTAAGTTTTTCAATTTTAAAAAAACCTTTTTCGTCGGTAATACTTCCTCCTGCAAGGGTAGAGTCTTTCATTCTAAATACGCTGATATTAGCATAAGGCATGGGCTTTTTACTTTGTTCATCTAAAACTTTACCCGAAATATCGCCTTCAAAATTTTGAAAATTAGGACGTTCTTGTGCTATTGCTAATTGAGCATGCATTAAAATCAAGACAAAAATAACAGAAACCTTCATATTGTTTTATATTTTAACAAGCCTTTAGACGTAAAGAACGTCCCAAGGTTTAATAGAATGTTGAAAAAAAATATAATCTTTTAAATATCAAAATGATAAAAATCAAGTTTTCAACTTTAAATCTTTTTAGAAATGGTATGTTAAGAAAATGTTATATCTTTGGCACTTATTTTTAAAATAATCGAAATATATAAGTTCATGAAAGATAGTTTGTTGCAAAAAAAGATGGCTGCTTATACTGCACCTCAAGAGGTTATGAATGCTGGCATTTATCCTTATTTCAAGACTATTGAATCGGGACAAGACCCAGAAGTTATATATAAGGGTAAACGTATGTTAATGTTTGGTTCAAACAGTTACTTAGGTTTAACCAGTCATCCCCGAATAAAACAAGCAGCTATTAAAGCAATAGAAAAATATGGTACTGGTTGTGCCGGGTCGCGTTTTTTAAATGGAACGATCGATTTACATCTTGAATTAGAACGTCGTCTGGCCGAATTTGTTCATATGGAAGATGCCCTTGTTTTTGCTACTGGTTTTCTTACCAATCAAGGCGTTATTTCATGCTTAACCGGACGACACGATTATATTATTATTGACGATTCCGACCATGCCTCCATCATTGAAGGAACTCGTTTGAGTTTTTCTAAAGTTTTAAAATACAAACATAATAATACCGAATCGTTAGAAGATGTATTGTCAGATTTGCCGGCTGATAAAATAAAAATAATTATTACCGATGGAGTTTTTAGCATGGAAGGAGATATTGCTCCTTTGCCCAAAATTGTAGAAATTGCCAAAAAATATGGTGCATCGGTAATGGTGGACGATGCGCATGGATTAGGTGTGTTAGGTAAAAATGGATCTGGTACCGTTAATCATTTTGGCTTAGAAGGCGAAGTTGAACTAATTATGGGGACTTTCAGTAAATCGTTGGCAACGGTAGGAGGGTTTATTGCAGGCTCAAAAGAATTGATTAACTATGTAAAGCATAATTCACGTGCATTAATATTTACAGCTAGCCTTACACCAGCATCGGTAGCGAGTGTGATTGAAGCATTGAATATTATTCGTGATGAACCTCAACGTATTGATAAGCTTTGGGAAAATACCAATTATGCTAAAAAGGTATTGTCTAAAGCAGGATTTGATACTGGACATAGTCAAACACCAGTTATTCCTTTATATATACGCGACGATCAAAAAACCTTTATTTTTACTCAAATGTTAGCTGATATGGGAGTATTTGTTAATCCCGTTATTAGCCCTGCTGTTAAGCCCGAAGATAGCTTGATTCGATTCTCACTCATGGCAACGCACGAAAAACATCATATTGACGAAGCTGTTGAAAAGTGTGTAAAAGTAGCTAACAAATTAGGAATTCTTAAATGACTTGGAAAGAATATTTTAAATATTATAAATTTAATATATTCGTTGTTTTTATATTATTTATTACTACTTTAATTTTTATTTATAATTTTTTACAATTTATTGAGAGTCGGCAAGGAGTTATATTAAACGACCCTTTTTTAAGTCTATTGCCTTCGTCAAATGTTTCGGTTCCTCTCTTTATGTTGACCTATTCGGGGACTTTGTTAGGTGTGGGTTATGTATTACGTAAGCCCGATTTAACTATCATTACAGCATTGACCTATATGTTTATTTTATGGTTACGCATGACGTGCATGTATTTTACTCCGCTCGAACCTCCGCTTAATATTGTTCCTTTGAGGGATTTTGTACTCGAAAGTACATTTTACTCGGGTAATGTGAATCTTAAAGATTTGTTTTTTTCGGGGCACACCGCTTCGATGTTTTTGTTTTTTATGGTAATACCAAACAAAAAAGTAAAATGGATATATTTGATTATTACTTTTTTAGTAGCAAGCTTGGTATTGATTCAACATGCTCATTATACGATTGATGTATTAGTTGCTCCCGTTATGGTTTGGTTCGCTTATTATATGGCGAATATTGTTTATCGTTTTTGCTTTGTAAGAAAATAAATGTAAATTTGCCTAAAAAAAAACTATGTTTAGGCAAGACGATCTAGAACAAATTAATAAACAAGGAATAAGTATTAACGAAATTGAAAAACAACTCCATTATTTTCGTCAAGGTTTTCCATTTATATGTTTAGCAAAACCAGCTACTTTAGGTGATGGCATTTTTGTTTTAAATGCAGAAAATGAAATAAATTTTATTAACCTCTATAACGAATACACTCATCAGCATAAAATTTTAAAGTTTGTTCCGGCTTCTGGAGCTGCAAGTCGAATGTTCAAAGATTTGTATGCCTATATCGAAAACGAAAAAACATTAGGTCAATTGCCTTCGGTTCAGCAAGTTATAGAGCATATCGAAAAATTTGCCTTTTACAATGTATTGAAAAAACTTTTGTCAGAAGCAGGATTTGAAATTAAAAAAGTGGATGCCAAAAAACTAGTTGAATTTATACTTACCCATAAGGGTTTGAATTATGGTATGTTGCCAAAGGCGCTTATCTTATTTCATCGTTACAGCGATGGTGATCGTACTTCGCTAGAAGAACATTTAGTCGAAGGAGCATTATACGCTTATTCAAACAAAAAAGTCTATTTGCATTTTACGGTATCGCCTGAACACCGAACGGCTTTTGAAGCACGTATTAGTCAAACTATCGAAAAATACGAAAAAGAATATCAAACTACATTTGAAATTGCTTATTCTATTCAATCTCCGGCAACCGATACCATTGCCGTTGATATGGAAAATAATCCGTTTAGGGATAAAAATGGGAAATTGGTTTTTCGTCCGGGTGGGCATGGAGCATTGATTCATAATTTGAACAAGTTAGATGCCGATTTGATTTTTATTAAAAATATTGACAATGTAGTGCCCGATCGTTTAAAAGATGAAACTATTCGTTATAAAAAACTTTTAGCGGGGTTTCTTATTTTTCTTCAAGATAAATTATATACTTATCAGCAGTGGTTCGATGAGAATAAAATTACACCCGAAAGGATTG
Source organism: Bacteroidales bacterium (assembly GCA_013314715.1). Lineage (NCBI taxonomy): Bacteria > Pseudomonadati > Bacteroidota > Bacteroidia > Bacteroidales > Bacteroidales bacterium. The sequence goes on from JABUFC010000017.1 coordinate 56,613, forward strand.
CAGCCATAAAGGATTTTTATAAAACTTATTTCCACGTTGATATTAATGCTTTTACACTAGAACAAATTAAAGCTATGCTGTTTAGACCCTTGCGAGTTTGTGGAATGGTAAAAAACGAAGGCGAACCCGGTGGCGGACCTTTTTGGGTAAAAGACAAAACGGGTGCTATTTCGTTGCAAATTGTAGAATCTTCGCAAGTTGATTTTAATAATGCAGAACAAACTCAAATTTTTAAACAAGCAACGCATTTTAATCCTGTTGATTTAGTTTGTTCAATTAAAAATTATAAGGGCGAAAAATACAATTTGCTCAATTTTATTGATCACGAAACTGGTTTTATTTCGCAAAAATCTAAAGATGGCAAACCGCTTAAAGCATTAGAGTTACCAGGACTATGGAATGGTGCTATGGCTTTTTGGAATACCATTTTTGTTGAAGTACCCATGATAACTTTCAATCCTGTGAAAACCATCAATGATTTATTGCGTCCACAACATTTAAACGGTTAAGCTTAATATTCAACTATTCGAATTTGACCAATTTGCATTAATTTTTGATTAAAAATTGGTTAATATAATTTTTTTGCTATAATTTTATAACTTTCAAAAAGTATAAATTGAGTCCTTTGCAAGGCTATTAACATGCAAATATGTGATTGTTAATAACTTATTGATGTTTTTATTTAAAATTCCAGAAATAATGGTTATTTTAGCGTTATGAAATTAGAAAAATCAGGAAATATGAC